>NZ_JBLVYK010000002.1:385814-457015 GCF_048284255.1 Enterobacter cloacae complex sp.6700776
GGGTGTAAACACCGCAAAAATCACCAGTACACGTAAGGCTTCGAAAAACTAACGTAGCGGGTCAGGCACCAGCCTGACCCGCTTCACCCTCTTACCACGGCTGTTCGGTCGGCATAATAAACAGCTCTGCCACGTCCACATGTTCCGGTGCCTGCAATACGTAAAGAATCGAGTCGGCGATATCATCGGCTTTCAGGAACGTCATCTTCTCCTTCAGCTGTTCCATCTGTGCACGATAATTTTCGTCACTGATATGCTCGAATAATTCACTTTCAACGGCACCCGGCTGAAGCGAGGTGACGCGAATGTTGAACTGAGGGGCCAGCTCCATACGCAAAATATCCGAGAAGGCGGCAACCGCGTGCTTCGTCGCGCAGTATACGCCCAGTCCGGGAAACGTTTTACGCCCGGCGATCGACGAGGTATTGATGATATGACCCGAGCGCTGTGACTGCATAATCGGCAATACGGCCGCGACCGTGTTAAACAGGCCCTTTACGTTTACATCTACCATTCGATGCCACTCGTCAACCCGGAGGCTGGCGATATTCGAAATCGGCATCAGCCCGGCGTTATTAAAGGCGATATCAATATGGCCATAGCGTTTGTGCAGTGCCTCCACCCCTTTATTAACTGAGGCCGGGTCAGTGACATCCATGGCCAGCGCCATGGCTTCCCCGCCAGCAGCCTCAATTTCAGACACCAGCGCCTGAAGACGATCCAGACGGCGGGCAGCGAGACCCACCCTGACGCCCTGTTCCGCTAACTTTTTGGCCGTGGAGGCACCAATTCCGCTTGAAGCACCGGTGATGAGCGCGACTTTACCGTTGAGTTCCATAGTTGATCCTCTTGAGAGTTAATTTCAACGCTTCAGAAAGAATGTCTGAAGTACGGGTCAATAATGGATCTTTCTGGCAATCGCTTCGCGCGGGCTTTTGCTCAAACTGTCGGGCTTTTGCTGCGAACGGCATCGCTGCGATAGTGGGAGGGCGTCACGCCGTTATGCCTGAGGAATACGGCAGCAAAGTGGCTGGGGCTGGTGTATCCGACGTTCAGTGCAATATTGATAATGGAATCATTGCTTTCCGATAGCATGCGACGCGCCTCCTCCATGCGTAGCCGGATAAAGTAGTGAGAAGGGGAAAGTCCGGTTGACTGTTTAAAGGCGCGGCTAAAATGGTATTCGCTAAGATCGGTCAGTTCAGCCAGGCGTGCCAGGTCAAATGGCTGGGCTAACCCTTCACGCATTGCCGTGAAGACCCGGTGCAGCTTAAATGCCTGCAAGCCCCCGCGGTGTCGTTTCGCATGTGTGCCATAGGTGCGAATCAGATGTACTGCCAGCGCCTGCGCAATGCCCTGAATAAACGGGCCGCTGGGTGGATTTTGCAGATACAGCTCCTGACGTATCTGCTCCAGCAGGGCGGATAGCGTGTCGTCGCGCGCGCCGGAGACTTCCCGCAGTTCATACTCCTGCATCATAGCCACTCCCATATAAACATGCATAACGACGAAAGGCGTATCTGGCCCGGCGTGCCAGCGCATTTCAGTAGGAGAAGCCGCCGTTGTGAGAAAGAAATCGCCTGCGGTAACGCGGTTTGCTAACCACGGCTCACCGGGGGAACGCTCCTCAACGACGGCATTACCTGAGAGGATCCAGACGATAAAAGGCTCCGGCACTGCCGGAATAATGACGTTTTCCTGCACGTGTCTGCGCGCCAGAATTTGCACGAATACATCCCGGGAAGATTGCGCCCGATGTTCCCTGATCAGCTTGCCGGGAAGGTATTCTTCAAAGGTCTCTGCGGAAGTACGCTGCGTCATATTTATCGTTGCCTTTAGCTATGCCAGTTGCACCAGGTTCACCGCCGGAAGAGGCCCTCCGGGGAATTGTTGTAGCGTACCGCCAACCTCCAGGCTGCCTAAATCAATACTTGCGAAGCCCAGTTGACCGGCTAAGGCTGTTATTTCCGCCTTTGCGTCAGGATGTTCTCCGGAGATAAAGACGACACGACGGCCACCCGCCTGCGCCGGATCCTGAGCCAGCACCCCTGCAAGGAGAGTATTGAAGGCTTTAACGACGCGTGCACCCGGAGCCCACTGTGTCACCACCTGGCTTGAGTTTTTTCCGCCCAGTTCAGCCAGCGTGAAGCCTGGCAGTATGACCGGGTTGGTCGCGTCGATCAGGATACGCCCCTCCCAGTTGATGCCGCGTAACGCGGCCTCGGTTTTGTCCCAGTTTGTGCTGACAAAAACGATGTCGGCCTGGGCGGCCTGTTCTACGGTGCCAGCGCGAGCCCCGTGGCCCAGTTTCTCAACCACCGCAGTCAGGCTTTCCGGCCCGCGGCTGTTACTCAGAATAGCGTTCATGCCCGCTTTAACCAGTTGTTCTGCAAAGGCTTGTCCGATAGCGCCAGCGCCGATGATACCTACAGTAGTCGTTTTCATATTGTATTTCCTTCATTGAAGAGTAGTGAACATGCACTGAGAGTAGTAATCTTTGACCTATCTGAATAGCCTATATAATTAGATGGGATCCATCTGCTGGAGCGATACATGCTGGACGGTATGTCTGTTGATCAACTCCGCACCTTTATTGCTGCCGTTGATGAAGGGAGTTTTTCCGCCGCCGGTCGCAGGCTGCGGCGCGCGCAGTCGGTTGTCAGCGCGACGCTGGCAAACCTTGAGGCACAGGTCGGGTTTCCATTATTCGATCGTACCGGGCGTTATCCGAAGCTGACGGAGGCGGGCGTCGCCATGCTGGAAGCGGCGCGTCTTGCCACTGCCGGGATGGACGCCTTTAAGGCGAAGGCACGCACCTTAGCCGAAGGTCTTGAGCCTGAACTGGCGGTGTCCGTCGACGTGATGTTTCCCGTAGCGCAGCTCACCGCTGCGGTGCAGGCGTTTCAGCAGGCATTTCCTGACACCCCGCTGCGTTTGTATGTGGAAGCGTTGGGGGCGGTGTTCCAGCCTTTACTGGACGGTCATTGCCGGGTGGCGATAACCGGATCGCTGCCGCATCTTCCGGCGGGATGCATCTCAGAATTCCTTCTCAGCGTGCCTGCGGTGGCCGTTGTCTCCCCTGAGCATCCGCTGGCGAACGCGTCCGGTCCGATCCTTCGTTCACTTTTACAGGAACACGTCCAGCTGGTGCTGACCGATCGCTCCTCTCTTACCGTGGGCCGAAGCTTTGGCGTCATGTCGTCAAAGACATGGCATTTAGCGGATATGGGCGCGAAGCACGCCTTCCTGCGTGCCGGACTGGGGTGGGGTTATATGCCGCTGCCAATGGTCGAGGAAGATCTCGCAGCGGGAAAACTGGTTACGCTGAACGTGCCGATGCAGCCCGACGTCGGGCCCGGTTTTTCCATGCAGGCGGTGCACCTGGAGGAACATCCGCCCGGCCCGGCCGGACGCTGGTTCGTTAACAGGCTGAAAATGCAGGCTGGCATGCCTCTCAACGAACGCAGCGGATCCGGCAAGTGAGCTCAACGGATAATTCAGGTTTTGTTGCTGTTGCATGTCTCCAGTATCGCACCGGCCCGACGGGCCGTGGCAGGCAGGATGTCGGCATCGGCTACGTAGCCATCGGGATCGAGACAGCGATTGTGTTCTCTCGCCTGTTGCAGGATCGCTTCATCCCAGTAGAGGCGCTTACGCTGATCGCCGCGGGTCGTCAGAATAAACTCCGTTTTGCCGTCAACCGCGCGGTAGCGACGCCAGCTGTTTGCCGGAACAGAGATCACCGAACGTTCCGGAGCGATAACGCTCACTTCTTCGCCCGCCTCGTTCCAGGTGACCTCCAGCTGGCCTTTAAAGACCATAATGACCTGAATATCCGGGCAGAGATGGCGGCCCACAACGTGATCCTCGGCGAGACGCAGCCATTCGACGGAAAAACCGTGCGGGCTCACGATAGCGGGAGCGGAATCCCGATCCTGTGAAATGCCGAAACCGATAACCGGCGCAATTTCGCCGCCGTGTCCTGGCAGCACCGAATCCAGCAGTCCCTGGGCTGACCAGCAGCGGTCATCGCCGGTTACCGCACGCTGGCGCATCTCCTCAACGCTGTAGTCACGCAGCCCGGCAATATATTGCTCTGACAGCGGCGTCAGCAGCGTGGCGGGATCGGGCATTGGTTCACCTGCCTCCTGCGCAATCAGCATATTATCCTTGCTGAGATACATACCGTACTCGCTGGCGGCCGCCAGCACTGACGGGTGCCAGATGATGCCGCCCGTGTTGTCCCCGCCGAGCACGGTAAATACCATGCCGCAGGTATCTTCTTTACTGACGTTGGTGAAACCGCGGAAGATCCAGGTCGGTATTGAGAGGATGGTGGGCGCGCTAAATTCCGCTTCATGCTCGCCGTTGGCGCCCCAGCGAAAACGCCATGTCCCTTCATGGATCAGGAACACTTCTGCGGTGAAATGCAGATGCAGGTTATTGGTTACCCCTTTCGGCATAGCCGCCGCGCCAATGTTAAAGCCGTGCGGCTCGGGGATATTAACAATCTGCTCGCTGGACTGAGTTACACCCGGGCCGATGAAGGAATAGTTTTGTTTGAGATGCGAGCCGGGTAGCTTGCAATCAATAAAAGCAAGATTACAGGAAATCATGTCCTCGGGGGCGATTAACCGTGTTCGAGCCTGACTCTGGGTAAGATGGATGGTTTTCATTATTTCTCCTTTTAATAACCGGATGCACCGGTGGTAGGGATAGCGTTGCCGCGGGCGAGGGCAATGGCTTCACGCGAGGCGCGACCCAGTTGCATGACGTCGTTTGCAGGGGTAACAAACTGAAAACCCTGATCAATGCGCGCTGCGGCGGCCGCGCCGGAAGTGCAGAAAATTCCGGCAATCTTCTGCTGCTGGCGGCAGCAGTGAATCACCCGCTCAATAGCAGCAAGCATTTCGGGATGTTGCGATTCGGCGCTGGCGCTGCCGGTCAGCGTCAGTGAGAGATCGTTGGGGCCAATAAACACACCGTCCAGCCCTTCGGTATCAAGGATGGCGTCAAGATCAGCCAGCCCTTCGCGGGTTTCGATCATCGCCAGCGTCAGGATCTCGTTGTTAGCGTGCTGTGGATAATCACTGCCGCCGTAGAGTAGACCTCTGGCCGGACCAAAGGAGCGAACACCCAGCGGTGGATAGCGACAGGCAGCGACAAAACGGCGAGCCTGTTCCGCGCTGGAGATCATCGGGCAGATTACGCCGTAGGCTCCTGCGTCTAATACGCGCATGATTTGCGCCGGATCGTTATCTGCCACCCGCACCAGCGGCACGGCAGGCGTGGCCGATAGCGCCTGTAGCATTGACAGCGCGCTGGCAAAATCAATCATGCCGTGCTGCAAATCGACGGTGACGGCGTCGTAACCCTGATGGCCCATAATTTCCGCGCTATAACCGGACGGGATCGCCAGCCAGCCGTTTATGATGGGAGTATTTTCCAGAAATGCGGTCTTTAAACTGTTTTTGCGCACTGTATGCACTCCGTTATCCACTGACGCAGCAGCGGCGCGATCTCATCCGGGGTTTCCAGCGGAATAAAATGCCCGCCAGCCTCCACCGTATGCCTGGTCACGTTCGCGTTGCCTGCTGCCAGTAGCTGATGATGATGGGGCGTACAGATAACGTCCTGCGCGCCGTTTAGAAGTAATGTGGGGCAGGAGAGGGCGTTAAACGCAGTCCGGTTGTCCTGCCGGTGAATGGCCATTTCCGTTTGCCCGGCAAAGGTCTCAATGCCGCACTCTTGCGCCATTCGGCAAATAGTCTCTTGCAGGATCCGATCGGACAGACGTGACGGGGCGACATAGCTCTGCCACAGCGAGGAGACCAGCCAGTCGGCCAGGCCCCGCGCCTGTGCGGTGCGTACCGCTTCCCGGCGTGAAGCGAGGGTGTCTGGCGCAACGGGCAACGGATTAACGGAAATCAGCGTCAGCCCGTTCACTCTTTCTGGCGCGTCGGCGGCCATTTGCAGCGCGACTATGGCACCGAGAGAAAACCCTGCCAGCAGAAAGCGCGGCGGCAGAACCTCTAATAACCGCCGTGACGCCTGCGGCGCGGACTCCGCACCCGTCAGCGTAATACACGACACCGCTGCGACATTCAGCCGTTCAATGACGGGCTGCCAGAGCCGGGCGTTACAAAGCGTGCCACCAAGCAGCACCAGTGGCAGATCGGTATTGTCCAGAAGCGGATATTCCATTGCATCCCTCACGTAGCGGTCCAGCCGCCGTCAACCATCAGGGCACTGCCGGTGATCAGCCCGGCGGCATCTGAGGCGAGAAACACTACCGGGCCCATAATGTCCTCCAGCCTGCCTAACCGGCGCAGCTTGATGTTGTCCAGCACGTAGTGGCGGAACGCCGGATCGGCAAGCGCCGGGCGCGTCAGGTCGGTTTCAATGAAGGTCGGGCACAGCGTATTAACGCGGATCCCCGCATCGCCCAGCTCCAGCGCCATCGTTCGGGTTAACCCTTCAAGCGCGAATTTGGAGGCACAGTACACGCTACGCTCGGGGCCACCAACGTGTCCCATTTGCGATGAGATGTGAATAATCGACCCTCCCTTACCGCCCGCCCGCATTCTGCGCGCCACGCGCTGGCTGACAAAAAAGGTGGCGCGCAGGTTAAGCGCCATCACCGCATCGAAATTGTCCTCGTTCACCTCAAGAAACGGCTGATGGCGGGCCAGCCCGGCACTGTTCACCAGAATGTCGGGCGTGGGCAATGTCGCCAGCACACGCTCCACCTCCTGAGCGTCGGTAATATCCAGCTCCAGCGGGTGAAATGCGAGCCTGTGTTCCGCTGCCAGACTTGCGGCATGCGCCAGCGCCTCGTGGCCCCGGGCGGCGATCCATACCTCTGCGCCCGCCTGTGCGAGGGCGACGGCGGCAGCGAAGCCAATCCCTCTTGACCCGCCGGTTACCAGCGCGCGTTTGCCGTGCAGGGTGAAAGAGGGCGTTTGCAAAAGCGTCATGGCTTACACCTTTTCCCTGACCGGGGCCGGTGTGGCGTAGGGAACCTCCGTCTGGCCATAACGGCGCACGCGAATATTGGCCTGCTCGGCATGTCCGGCGAAACCCTCCAGCAACGACAGACGCGAACAATAGCTGCCGATTTCGGCGGTGGCTTCGTCGCTGAGGACTTTCTGGAAGGTGCAGGTTTTCATGAACTTGCCCACCCACAGGCCGCCGGTATAGCGTGCGGCTTTTTGCGTCGGCAGGGTGTGGTTGGTTCCGATCACCTTATCGCCGTAGGCCACGTTAGTACGCGGCCCAAGGAACAGCGCGCCGTAATTGGTCAGGTTAGCCAGGAACCAGTCGTCCCGGTCGGTCATCACCTGAACATGTTCGGAAGCGATACGATCTGCCTCCAGCAGCATCTCTTCGTAGCTGTCACAGACGATGATTTCCCCGTAGTCCTGCCAGGACTGGCGGGCAATGTCGGCGGTAGGGAGCTTTTCCAGCAGCCGTTCCACTTCGCTGAGCGTCTCTTTGGCAAGCTGGAGCGAGTTCGTCAGCAGGATGGCAGGGGTGGTGACGCCGTGTTCGGCCTGGCCCAGCAGATCCGTGGCGCACATTTCCGCGTCAATGGTGTCATCGGCAATCACCAGCGTTTCCGTCGGACCGGCAAACAGATCGATACCTACCCGGCCGAACAGCTGGCGTTTGGCCTCCGCGACGAAGGCGTTACCGGGGCCGACCAGCATGTCGACTGGTGCCAGCGAGTCCGTGCCCAGCGCCATGGCGCCTATCGCCTGAATGCCGCCAAGGGCATAGATTTCCGTTGCGCCAGCCATTTTTTGCGCCGCGACAATCGCCGGGGCGGGCTGACCGTTAAACGGCGGGGCACAGCTGATAATTCTTGAGCACCCCGCCACGCTGGCGGTGATAATCGACATGTGCGCGGAGGCGAGCAGGGGATATTTTCCGCCAGGCACGTAACATCCCACGGCGTTAATCGGAATATTTTTATGCCCGAGAATAACGCCGGGACGCGTTTCAATTTCCAGATCCCGCAGGCATTCTTTCTGCGCGCGGGCAAAATTCGCCACCTGCTGTTGGGCGAATTCAATATCCTGAATATCCTGGCGGCTTAACTGTTTTATGCAGCGGTCGATCTCCGCGGGGGTCAGACGATAATCCTGACGGTCATAACGATCGAATTTAATGGATAATTCGCGAATGGCTTTATTTCCACGTTTTTCAATATCTGCAAGTATTTGCTCAACCGTTTCTCTTATTTGCTGGTTGGCTTGCTGGCGCTCTTCGGTAGATTTACCGGTTTTTAATTTCCAGGACACACGCTTCTCCTTACCTTTTTTAGATGTCAGTTGTCCTCCCGGCAGACCGGGAAAGGGTGTTTACTTCAGAGTGGGTTATTGATCCGGCGCGGCGGCGTACGCACCGTTTTTTAATAATTGGGCTGAGGTTTGTGTTTTACGGGCATATACCCATCGAGCGGACAGCGGCGTGGCAATAGCGGCCACAACGGAAAGGGCGGCAATCAATATATAACCGGACGACAGGTTAATATGTTGCATCATTACGCCCATCATTACCGGCCCGACAAACATGCCGCAGGAATAAATGGTCTGGAATAGTCCCATTCGCGTGGATTGTTCATCAGACGAGGTATTCACTACGCTGAGCGACATAAATGCGGCAAAGGCCATACCGAACGAAAAACCTGCCAGCGCCTGCCACAGGTAAATGACGTACATATTGCTGGTAAAGGGAATGCCGAAGGTGGAGATCACCTGTAAAACGATGCCGAGCACGGCGGTTTTTACCAGCCCAAGGCGCTGATAAAACACCGAGCTGCACAGGGCGATGGCCAGCCCGTAAAACAGAAGGTGGATGTTTCCGAGCACCGCGAGGATCCCCGCCCGGGCGCCGAGCTGTTCGGCGTAGACCGGCGTCAGCGTGTCCCGGGTGGCGAAGGGCACCAGAATGACGACGGTCGCCAGGATGCCAATCAGCCAGACGGAACGGTCGGCCAGCTGCTGGCGCGCGCCGGTGATGCAGGCTTTAAGCGTGGGGGCCTGCACCGGGTCGTGCACGTCCTGAATGCGGGTCGTCAGGATCAACGCCACCAGGGCGGAGATGCAGGAGACAAAAAAGGCGATGTTATTGGCAAAATAGTGAATCAGCACCGCGCCAATACAGTTGCCGAGAAACACGCCGATGGGCCCTGCCAGCGCCAGCAGCGCGACGGCGGCAGGGGCTTCGTTGCGACCGAAGTAACGCATGAACAGGATGTTGTACAGCACCCATGTCGCCGCCGTGACGCCGTCTGCCGCTTTCGCCAGATACAGCGTAATGGCATTGGGTTCAAGCCAGGCAATTGGCCAGGCGATAATTGGCAGCAGCAGGCCAATCTGGATGAAGATCCTGCGGCTTTTAACCACGTCGGAAATAATGCCTAACGGGAAGCGTATCAGAAGGGTTGCCAGCCCGGATGCGCCCATGATGATGCCCATGATCTGTGGCTCAATGCCCTGGTTGATCATCATGGGGGCCAGGAATGCATCAATGCTATGGATGCAGATAAAGAACAGGATGCTGATGATGAAAAAGAGCCGGGCTTCCCGACGGCGTAACAGTGCTTGAAACATGGTTTTGAACCTCTTAAGAATTAATGGGTTATAACCAGTCAGGGACGACGTTTACCGGTTCAATCCTTTGGGCGACTCCTGTTCTCTCCGGTACCATTGACGGTATGAAAACTCTTTGCATACGTATTCAAGATTTGAAGTTACGAAAAGGTTTCATGTTTGTAAAGTGATCTCGATCTTGTTGTGAGAATTTTAATTTTTTGTGTTGCATACGCATGCAAAGGTGGTGTAAGTATAAAAAACACCCACTTGCTGAGGCGTTTGAAGCACGCGCAAATGGGCAGGACGTTGATAAGGAATCAGGGGTAATGAAACGTAAGACTTTTGCAGCAGTCACATCCCAACAGGTCGCTCAGCTGGCGGGGGTATCGCAATCTGCGGTGTCGCGAACGTTCACGCCGGGGGCCAGCATTTCACCGGCAACGCGTGAAAAAGTGCTGAAGGCGGCGCGCGAGTTGGGCTATCGCCCGAATGCGATCGCCCGTTCGCTCAACACGGCGCGTTCGCGCATTATCGGTGTCGTCATTTCTTACTTTGATAACCCCTTTTACTCGCAGGTGCTGGAGGCGCTGGCACAAAAGCTGGATACGCTGAACTATCACCTGCTGCTGTTCGTTGGCGACCGGGACGGTAACGTTGACCGTATTTTTGACCAGATTATGCAGTACCGGGTGGATGGCATTGTGCTGGCCTCGGTGACGCTGTCGCTGGAGTTATCCGAGGAGTGTCTTGCCGCCGGGATCCCGGTAGTGCTGTTTAACCGCAGCGAAGAGAGTGGCATGGCTTCCAGCGTCAACAGTAATAACGAAGCGGCCGCGCGGCAGATTGCCGAGTTTCTGCTGGCGGGGGAGCACAAGCGTTTTGCCTACGTGGGCGGCGTGGCGGATTCCCCGGTCAATATCGCCCGCCAGCGCGGGTTCATCTCCACGCTGGAAGAACATGGCATCACCGATGTGCGGGTGGTGCACGGGAATTACGACGCTCAGCAAACCACCCGGGCGGCTTATACCCTGTTTTCGGCGTCGCCAGCGCCGGATGCGGTCTTTGTCGCCAACGATCATATGGCCGTCACGGTAATGGATGTGGCGCGCTATGAGTTTGGTTTGCGCATTCCGGAGGAGGTCTCCATTGTCGGGTATGACGACATCGGCCCTTCCGGCTGGCCCTCTTATGCGTTGACTTCGGCGTCGCAGCCGGTCGGCGCGATGGTAGATGCCACGGTGGAACTGTTAATGAAGCAAATTGACAGCGGAACCATAGAGCCTGAACAGATTACGGTGCCCGGTACGCTGGTGATACGCCACTCGGCGCGTCGCCCACGCAGCGGCGTTATCGAAACCAATGGTTTAACGCTATTCCAGTCTAAGGAGCGCACATGACCAGATTGCGGGGCTTCAGCCCTCAATTCGACTCTATCCAGCAGTTCATTTTGACGCTGACGCATGTCGTCTGGGAGCAGAAAGATATCGGCCAGCTGGCGGATTTTTACGCCACGCCGGTGGTTTTCACTACTCCCGAAAAACAGCTGCATGAGCTTTCCCAGTTTATGCGCCTGACGCTTGAGGCGATGCACAGCTTCCCGCAGCGAGCGGTGCTGACGGAGGATATTCTGTGCAGCCAGAACCCGGGGGACGAGTACTATGCGGCTCAGCGTACCGTAGCCCGCATTCAGCATCAGGGGGAGGGGTTTTTTGGCCCGCCGACCGGGAAAAATGTCTGGGTCCGCACCTGGGCCGATCGCATCTGTGTTGATGGGGCCGTACGCCAGGAGTGGCTGCTTCAGGATCGTGCTGCGATTGTGGCGCAACTGGGGCTGGATATCCGCGAATTTGCCTTTAACCTGGCGACCATGCGCCAGCAGCTTGGCGTGGAGGCGGTCTCTGCCGAGACGCTGGATGCCCGCTGGGCGGGCGGACCCGAGGGCGACGACGTAGAAGGGGCGCTGGCAGGCGTCGTTGAGCGCTACTTAACCATGTGGGCGGGCGGTAACAGTGGCGTGGTGCCCGGTCTCTATCACCCGGCGGCGACGCTTTACGCGCCGGGTCATTGCCTCTGCACCGGTGAGCAGGAAATTGGCGCACAGCTTTCTGGCTACCGCGCTTCATTTGCCGACAGCGAAACGCAGCTCCATCATCTGATTGTGCGTAAAGATCCTAACGAGCCGATTCGGCTTTCCCTGCGCTGGTCGTTATTAACCTGGCATGACGGTTACGGCAAATTTGGTGCGCCAACCCGTAAACCCATATCAATTACCGGTATCAGCCAGCTTGAATTACGTGATGGTTTAATTTTCCGTGAATATCTGGGGATCGATGAATTAGCGATCTGGTCGCAAATAGTGAATTAACAGGGGCGGCAGCCCCCTTATTCTGGCTGCCGAAAATAATCGAGTTTAATTCACCCTCACTTACGGGTGCGGGTTCTTATTGTCTGAAAACAGAGCAGGAGTTTATATGTCTTCCACCGAAGCAACAAATAAAGCACCAGCCGTACCCGAAAAAAGTAGCGTGAAATCGCTGAAAGAGGAACCTGTATTACAGGTGGAACGTCGTGATTTTGTCGATCTGGTACCGGAAAAAAGACCGCGCGTGCAATCATTACGCGGCTTTGATGACTGCTATACCGATATTGTCGATTATATAGTTCGCTGCACCCATAAAATATGGGACGAGCGCGATGTCGGCTTAATTTATTCTCACTATACCCATAACTGCGTGCTGTATAACGCGCTGGGGACACTCTATAACCGTGAGCAGGTGGTACAGGATACGCTGCAACGCTTAATTGCCTTCCCGGAGCGGCGCGGCATGGCAACCCAGGTTATCTGGAACGGAAATGATGTTGACGGTTTTTATACCTCTCACCTGGTCACGGGAAGCGGGCGGCATACCCAGCACAGCCATTTAGGCAAGCCGACCAACCGCACCTTCGTTACCCGTACCGTGGCAGATTGCATGATCCACGAGAATAAAATTTACCGGGAGTGGGTGGTCAGCGACAACATGTCGTTAATGAAACAGCTTGGCCTGAATACCGATCAAATCGCATTTAATATGGCAAAGGAGCAGTTTGATAAAGGCTTCCGCGTGATGGACATCGGCGAAAATGGCCGCATGCTGGGGCAATATCCGCCGGAGATGGAGTGCGATGTATCCATTGCACACACCGATACGGAAGAGCAGTGCCTGCGCTGGCTGCATGAGATCTACAATCGTCGGATGTTCGGCAAAATCAAAGAGGTTTACGCCCCTAACGTGCAGTGGCATGGCCCGCTGATGAAAGAGCTGTACGGCACCGCGGCGGTAACCCATCAGACGCTGGCGCTGGTGGGGATGATCCCTGACGGCGCGTGGCTGCCGCAGCATATCTGTTCCAACCCGTGCGATGAAGGCGGCGTCAAAGTGGCGGTTCGCTGGATCATCGAAGGGCATCACCTGGGTTACGGCGAACTGGGCAAGCCGACCGGAGAACGACTGTTCGTGATGGGCATGTCGCACTACCACATCGTCAACGGCAAAATTGTTGATGAATGGGTCGTGTATGACCACCTGGCGCTGCTGGCGCAAATCAAACTCGGCCAGATGGAGGACGCGTAAATGTTAAATCAGGTGAGCTGGATTAAGCGCCCGCAGGGGCAGGATGCGCAGGCCGATCGTTCCCTGACGGAGAAGGTCAGCGCCATTATCGAGCGCGTGAAAACCGAAGGCGATACGGCGCTAAGAGCCTTTTCGCAGCAGTTTGATAACGTCGTGCCGACGCACTTTGAGGTGAGCGAGCAGGAGATCGCCGAAGCACTGCAGGGGATGGATGCCCAGACGCGCCGCGACAGCGAGTTTGCTATTAATCAGGTGCGTCGTTTTGCGCAGGCGCAGCTGGCGACCATGCAGCCGCTGGAAGTTGAGACGCTGCCTGGCGTACATCTCGGTCACCGGATCATCCCGGTGCAGACGGTGGGCTGCTACGTGCCGGGTGGGCGTTACCCGATCCTCTCTGCGCCGGTGATGTCGATTGTCCCTGCGACGGTGGCGGGCTGCGAACAGATCATCGCCTGTCTGCCACCGGGAGCGCATCCTGCGATGATCGCGGTTTGCCATCTGGCGGGCGCGCACCGCATTTTCAGGGTAGGTGGCGCGCAGGCCATTGCGGCCATGGCCTGGGGAACGGAGAGCATTCCATCGGTGGACAAAATCGTTGGGCCAGGCAACGCCTTCGTTAACGAAGCGAAACGCCAGGTGTTTGGTCGAGTCGGCATTGATGCCCTCGCCGGGCCGAGCGAGATTTTCACTATCGCTGACGACAGCGCCGATCCGCGCATTCTGGCCGCCGATATGCTGGCGCAGGCAGAACACGATATTCATACCCGCGTCGGGCTGGCGACAACCAGCCGGGATATCGCTGAGCGTACCCTGGCGGAGGTTGAGCGTCAGCTTGCCAGCCTGCCAACGGCCGCCACGGCGGGGGAGGCGTGGCGCCGGCAGGGTGAGATTGTGCTCTGCGAAGATGAAGCGCAGCTGATTGCGTTTGCTGACCATATGGCGACGGAGCATTTGCAGGTGCATACCCGCGATCCGCACGCGACGGCGGCGAAGATCCGCAACTATGGCTCGCTGTTTATTGGTCAGAACGCCAGCGTGGTGTTCTCTGATAAATGCTGCGGCACCAACCATACGTTACCGACGATGGCGGCGGCACGCTATACCGGCGGTCTGTGGGTTGGGGCGTACGTCAAAATCTGTACCCATCAGTGGATTGACGAGCAGGGTATCCCGGCAATCGCAGAACCGGCGATCCGCCAGAGCCGTACCGAGGGGATGCAGGGGCACCGACGGGCGGCGGAAATTCGTCTGCGTCCGCAGGACATTGATGCCATTACTACCGGCATGCGGGACTAAAACGTATCCCGGGCAGCCTTCTGCCCGGTTTTCATCTCGAGGGAGCCTGAGACTATGAAGCGCCTGATACCGCCAGACGACTGCCCGGAGGAAATTGCCCGCCGTCTCGACGTCATTCAGCAGCACCGGGCGCTCAACGCGATCCTCGGGGTTAACCCTGACGCCATGTCTCAGGCGGAACAGCATCAGCAGCAGCGTCGACGCGGGGAGCCGATCGGCCCCCTGCACGGCGTGCCGTTGATCGTCAAAGATAATATTGCCTGCGCACCGATGCCCATTACTCTTGGCTGCCGGGCGCTGGCCTCACTTAACGCGACGTCGGATGCGCTTGTTATACAGCGGTTGCGCAGGGCAGGAGCGATTATCCTCGCCAGAGCGAATATGTCCGAGTTTGCTTTTGACGTGCGCTCGCGAAGCTCGCTGGGGGGCGATGTGGCGAATCCACTTTGCCCGACACTCACCGCCGGAGGTTCCAGCGGAGGATGCGCCGCGGCGGTGGCGGCTGGAATGGCGGATGGCGCATTGGGTACCGATACCGGCGGCTCTATCCGCATTCCCTGTAGCTATACCGGGCTGGTGGGGCTACGACCTGCCTTTCGCCGTTCACAGCTGGACGGCGTGGCGCCGCTCTCGCCCAGCAAAGATACCGTTGGGCCAATGGTACATAGCGTTGAAGATGCCGCCTTGCTGCATGCGGTGATCCATGGTTTGCCACCGGTTGCGCTTCCTGTGCGTTCGCTGAAAGGCGTTCGCTTTGGTGTGGTAACCGCATTACAGGGAGAAGATGAGGTACAGCTGGAGGTCTGGCAGTCGGCGCTGCACTCGTTGCGTCGTGCCGGAGCAACGCTGGTGGAGGTATCATTACCTTTGCTGGACGACGTAAGTCAGGCGACATGCCTGAGCCTGTATGAATTTCGCGTGGCGATTGACGACTGGCTTAGCAAACAGCCTGGCGCTCCCTCCGGACTAACAAGCATTGTGGACTCCGGCGCTTTCCTGCCAGAGTTTGCGCCGTTTCTACGTCAGATGCTGGTGAGTAACACGCTGAAAACCCCGCACTGGCTGGCGGGGCGTCGCTTTCAGCGCCTGTTGCGGCAGAACCTTTGCCAGGTGGCGGAGGTGCAGCGCATCGACGGATTTGTGTATCCCACCGTACAACGATTACCAGAAAGTATGGCGAAGATGCCGCCAGGCTGCGCGCCGGAACTGGCCGCCATCAGCGGCCTGCCAGCTATAACGTTGCCGTGCGGCGTAAGCCGTATCGGTCTGCCGGTGGGGATGGAGATGTTATCGGTGCAGAAGGATGAGACGGCGCTGATGGTGCTGGCGCTGGCGTGTGAGGGGGCGCTGGACGGGAAGGGACAGATATAAAAAGCCCGCAGAGCTTGCGCCGTGCGGGCTTTCAGCACTTCATCGGATGACTCTGGTAATCACCGATGGAGGATTATTGGGCTGGTGGAGTCTGAATAAATTCATTAATAGGCTGTTTTTTGTTGATAATTTATAAATTCTACTTTCACGGGTATGCCAATGGCGATTTGTTGCAGTGTTTCCTGTGGTTAAGCAAACCTGTTTTTTGAATGGATCACATCAAGAAAAAGCTTTTTTGGATTTAACTGTTCACCCTTAACTTATATTTAGAAAGAAAAAGACCGGCTGTTGCCGGTCTGAGGTCGGTTAAGCCGTTACGGGTTTGTCTTCCTGTCGCTACTTCTAAGAAAGGGCAAGTCTGCGCACAGTCATCAGGAAATCGAATGGGGTTGAATCCCACAACTCAGGTGAGAAATCAAATCCATACCGGCTTTTGAATTGCTCATCCAGCCTGTCTTCGTAAAGCTCAAGGAAACAATCGACCTCTTCGGCTAACTCTTTTAACATCCAATCTGGGGCTGTTTTTTTATAGAGTTCAATAGTGCCCTCAATAGTATCCTCTCCCTCATTTATGAGGTCATGATCCTGATTGAAATAACCCTGAATCAGCTGATCAATATGATAGAAATTTTGCATAATCTACCTGTCCTATGGGGTCGGGAATGCTGTAAGGATATAGCGACAGAGCTGGTCATCCTTGTACTCGGAGTTTGGTTCAAAAGGCATTGAGTAGTTGCCTATTGCAGAACATCTTTTGCCGATGAACAAGAGGCGTGGCAAGCGGCATATGGGCACTGGATGCAAAAATGTAAAACTGGGGTTACTGAAGTTAGCGCTGGCCAAAGTTTTGCCGAGTGGACGTAATGTGGACATGGGCAAAAAAAGGGGTTACGTTTTCACGTAACCCCTTGTTTTATTTGGTGGGCTGGCGGAGTCTGAATTGGTGCTATAACTTATTGTTTAATGGCTAGTAATGTTCAGTTCAATTTTCACTTTGGTCCCATCGTTGGTCCTAAAAGAAAATGTCAGGTTTTTTTCGGGGGAGGGGAGGTTACAGCAGAAGTTTCTTCGTCTGTGAGATTAGCATTTTGCTTTCCTTTAGTCTGCTCTGTATTTAAGCGTTTATTTCACGTTAGTTTTTAGCAAGCCGCTAGAGCGCCTTGCTCGCAGAATATCCACTACGGAAAGATACGGGGTTTGTTCTTGCCACGAAAATCCCTTTCGGTCGATACGAACCTGTTCGTATTTTTCCACCAGAAAATTAACAGCATTAGCCAGAGTGATACCGGCATCGATATGCTCCTTTATAACGGTTTCATCACTGAAAGGTGTGTCCTTTAGCATCAGGCCATAGTGCTGCTCAAGCAGACGAGTAAGTAACATTTGCCAGACTGCAACGGGCGACAGACAGGGCTTCGCCGCCCGCGAAATTGTAGCAGGTAGAGTTTTCATGCTTGCTCTCGTGAAATTAGTTAGCTTTGAGTTGGATAAACAACGATATATACGTAGCCGCAACTACCAAGAGTATCGGCTTCGCAGGTAAAACCGTTGTGGTACAGGGTGACACAGTGGGCATGGCGAGGATTCATTTCTCCAGTGGTCAGCATCGATTCCATCTGACGGATAAAATGCGGAAATGCGACATCCAACTTCAGGCATTCGGCGTCACTGAATTTACCGGTGATACTTGCCCGGTCAGCCAGATAGTGGAGACGGTTGCCCTCCTGCACCAGACGGGCTCCCAGACGCGGTGTGATATCCCGTTGCAGTCCCCATGTAGCGTTACTCTTCATCGGCTTCTCCTTTATTGTCAGTTCAGGGTGATACTCATCAGACAGGCATAAGGCCCTTTGCGGTCCTGGCGGCTTTCGGCGTATACCGCCAGCACGCCGGGAATGTCAGGAACTGCCAGACCGGTGTAATGACAGACACTGCCATGCCACTGTTATCTGCCGGTGCAGTATCGAAAAATGCGGGAGGCCGGATGCTGACAGTAAATCGTCATCGCCCGGCGTTTACTGATAATTCTCATGTCATACTTCAAAGCAGACCGTGTTCAGCGAACGAAAATATCTGCGTACCACCTACGATAAGGTGGTCAGGCACACGGATATCAACGAGTTGAAGCGCCTGCACCAGACGCTGCGTGATGGTCTTATCTGCCTTGCTGGGCGAGGTGTCGCCAGAGGGATGGTTATGCGCCAGTATCACTGCTGCTGCATTGAAATGCAGGGCGCGTTTGACCACCTCACGGGGATGAACCTCCGTGCTGCTGATGGAACCGGCAAACAGGGTTTCGTGGGCAATCAACTGGTTCTGCTGATTGAGATACAGCACCATAAACTCTTCGCGCTCCAGTCCCGCCATTTTCAGTTTCAGCCAGTCACGGGCAGCCTGAGTGGAGGTGAATGCCACGCCTGTTTCGCGCAGGTGTCGGTCAAGCAGCGTTAAAGCGCGTTTTACCGTGCGTTGTGCGGTCAGTGGAAGTACCGGTGTCTGTGGGATAAGTGACTGTTCCATCATAAGTATCCTCAATCAATAATGTGCAGAATGGCGCTGGATTCAGGGTGCTGCAGGGCGTAATCCCGCAGGCGATAATAGTGCTCAGTTATGGCATCATATTCGGTGCGACAGGCATGATGGCTGTATTCAATCAGGCAGACAGCGATACCTGCGGCTTCCGCGCTCATTTGCGCACCATTGCCGTTCATGCCGTTGAACAGATGCCATTTATCGTCAACGTCAGCATCAGGGGCCATAAACGCGCCGCCATTGCTGAGCGTGTAGAAGGACCAGATACCACCGCTGTACTCATCACAGAAGCGGTCCATCCAGGCGAAAATACGGGGTTCCAGCGTTATCCACTGCGGGATAGCGCCAAAGTACAGCGGCCAGAAATCGAGGCGCTGTTCGTCAGGTACTGGTGTTGCAGTGAGGTCAAATTGAGGTTCATTAGCGGACATCAATTCGCATTGCGTTTGTGTCGTCATGGATATTCTCCGTTAATAAAAAACGCCAGCGACGATGGCTGGCGTATGGGAAATAAAGGACTTGCAGGGATGATGAATGGGTGTGATCAGGAGGAGGATGTTCTGAGGATGCCGTACTGTCGGATATAACGGTTAAGCCCTTCACCGGCATCAGGTTCAAAGTACCACGCCTGCCAGACCATTCGACCTTCAGAGTCACGAACCACTAGGCGGAAGTAGCTACCCTGGTCGTCTTCAATGCTGATGTTGTGATACCGGCGGGTAACCGCTTCAGCCTGCTGTCGGGTGAAAGGTCCCGGTGGCAGCATGTGAGATTCAGACATTCGATGTACCTTAAAAGCAAAAGCCCCTGACGCAGAAGCGTCAGGGGCTATGAGTGTATGCAGGTGTGGGGTGATTATCAGTAACCGGTTTGTACCTTATACAGCCGCAGGGTTTTGCTGCCCCGGACAATTTTCACATACAGGGCATTATCTTTTGTGCCGCGCACAAACCCGGCCTGCACATCGCCCTTACAGTCACCACCGTCGTAAGGAATGTTGACACCGGTCTGGCGCACAAGGTCGATAACCCCGAAGCTTGAGTCCTCACATGCCGGACCCGGCAAATCCTGAATCAGGGCAAATTTATGGTCGTCGCTGACACCGGTCAATGAGCACATGGAGGTGTTGATGTCGTTTCCCTGACACCAGTACTCCTGGCCGGGATTGTCTTTATCCATGAGGCTTGCCGGAAGCTGAGCGGCACCGGCACTGAAGGCGGCAAGTGACAGAATGAGGGCGGGTACAGCAGAGGTCATTATTTTCAGCATGGTTTTCTTCCTGAATTAATCCAGCCCGCTGTCGGGCAAAATGAGGGAGGTTGGTATCGGGTGTTATCAGAAGCGCCGGTAGCGAAACAGCTCTTTGCCCTGGTAAAGTGCCACCAGGTCGTCATATTCCGGCTTCTTCTGGTTGGGCTTAAAGGTCACTACCGTGCCCGGACGGCACAGATCTTTTACGGTGAGACCGAATTTCTTATCCGGAGTAATGGTGAATCCCTTCGACACATCGTTGTGAATGATAGTTATCCAGCCCCACAGGCCGCCTTCGCAGTCTTTAAAGGGTGCTGAACGCACCGTGACCATCCCGCCCTGACGGTCAACAGACATGGCTTCGCATTTTCCGGTAACCTGTCGATGCGCATCACACCAGAAAATATTCCCGTTGTTGTCATTGACGACTGCAGGTAGCGTCCGGTTATAAGGCTGAGCCTGAGCGCCCGCACAGAGCAGAAGGCTGCCGGTAATACCCAGTATTTTAATCAGTGTTTTCATTACGTTGGTCCTTAACAGAGAAAGAATCAGGTAGCAGTCATTCAGGCCCAGACGGTCAGGCCCAGCATCAAAAGCCATACCCAGAAGTAAGCCGGTTTCTGACCGAGAGTTTTCGCCCGCCGCCACAGATAGAACGGCACCAGCCAGGCCAGCTTGCCGAACGTGGTGGTGTCCACTCCGGCCTTACGAAGGCGTCGTTCATCGAGATACCCCAGAGCGATATTGAGCAGCAGCGTGATAAACCAGTACTGCCCACCCGAGACGGCATCATATGCCTCGTCAAATGACATCCCGCTCAATCCTGCAGTCCACAACTCCAGCGCGTAGCCAATGAAGGGAGCAAATGCCAGCGTCCACACAACGCCACCCGGAATGCGGTTCCCCGGCAGTGCTGGCGGTGTGGTGCTCCGGAGCAGAGCCGAAGCCAGCGGGGTGGCGGAGACCGGCTGCCACTCTGCCATTCCCTGTCGCCACACCAAAGTGGATGCAGTCAGTTCACCGCGCATAATCAGGCTGGTGACGTCGTCTTCGGTCACATTGTCGTGACGTATGCCATTTTTCTCGTAATGCCAGATCATTGTTTTTCCTTCTTAACAGAGGTAATTAAATCAGTGTGTTGCCCGGCTCCTCCTCTGAGGGCCCAGGAGACAGGACTTCACGGATACAGCTGAAGTGCGGAAGGGCCCGGATAAAGCCCGCCTGTGTGGTTAACTGGCTGAGACGTTTTAGCGGGGTGAACGTTGTATTGAGGACTGTCACCGCATGGATGGTCGCCAGTGGATGCACGGTGATATATCCGTTAAGTTCACCAGTGAGGTACCAGCAGCCGTCGAGTGATATCAGGCGGTACGGGGCCAGCCCGTCACAGCGCTCTCCCTCGGCCAGCAGCAGTACCCGCTGGCAGGCGGTGATGGCACTAACAAGACGGTAGAACACCAGTGAGATGGCCGGTGACACAGACTGTGGCGGCTGCCATACCAGACACGGCATCCCTCCTGCAGTGAGCAGCATGCCCGCCAGACGCCGGTCCAGCCCCGGAAAAATATCGGCCAGTCCGGCCCGGTGTGCGAAGGTCAGCGCATCCAGCTCCCCCTGTACGCCCCCACCGGTGCTGCGCAGGCGGCATTGCCCCCGTCGATACTCAAGGTCGAGGTACATCAGCCGTTCGCGAAAATCCCGTCGCAGGGTACGGACTGACACACCAAACTCTGCAGCCAGCCGCGCCATGTTCAGCGTTTCACCTGCAACCAGGCGGCTGATTATCAGTGACAGCCTGACAGCCAGCCGATCATGACGGCGCTCTGCCTGTGTCATCTTAAATCTCCGTAATAGTTAACTGACTGAATATGAAATGATTCTAAAGAGGGGGGCGGACAGGGTATGGACATGGAATGAACTATTTTTTATCTGCCACCGGAAGCAGGCCCGACGCGGCACATCGTGAAATACGGTGAAAAAACACTCAATCCAGTGGAGGTAAAACGGATAGGGAGTGTCCTTTCCTAACATGCTGATAACAAGCTCAGGACTGAAACCCACTCAGCATCGCTTCAGCCATCACCCAGAGAGCCCGGTTGAGCTTCACATCTCCGTCGATACCACGCACGGCGCGGGTATGCGTTCGCCCGCCTTTCGCACTCCGACCACTGAGCCCGCCCTTAATCAGGTTCTCTTGAATACGCTGATATGTGGTCCACAGATCATTGCTCTCATCCTGCCAGCGGCGTGGGGAGAGTATCTGAGGTGCTGTCACTGGCTGGTGGTCCTCACCGAAACGGTACGTCAGTGCAGCCTGTGCCAGAGCCTGTTGTGCAGGTGGCGGCAGCATCAGCGACTGCATGGCATCCCGCTTCTCTTCCACACGGTCAAAAATACCCAGCACTTCATACGCCCCCTCAATCACCTGACTCACGACATCTCCTTTGTGCGGCACACGCACCTCGCCAAACGACTCACCGCAGACAAGCCCGTTCTGGCATACCGCACGGAATAGTCCCGGTAGCATCTGATACGAACTGGAGCCATCGTGAGAATTGAGCAGAATAATTTCCGGCACCTGCTTACCGGTAATCTGCCCCTCCCGACGCAGGCGCAGCATATGCTTTGTATGCTCGCGACGCCCCGGGTCACGCACTCGGGTCTGACAGGCGAAGAAGGGCTGAAAGCCTTCCCGCTGCAGGCTTTCCAGCAGGGAGATGGTGGGGATGTATGTGTAACGTTCACTACGCGATTTATGTTTGTCCTCGCTGAATACGCTGGGTACAACCCGAAACAACTCTTCACGGGTTAACGGACGGTCACGACGAATAATATTTGCTGCGCCAAAGCGCGAAGCCAGACGGGTCATAAGCAGACTCCTCATGATGGAAAATAAAGACTAAAAAGCCCTGTCGCTCAAATGGCGACAGGGCTCAGGAAACGACGGATTAAGTGGCAATATTCAGAAGAATAAATTCCAGACGGCACGAGCGACCGATACCACGGTGTCACGTACAGCCTTGATAATAGTGCGAACCGGAGCCGGTATCAGGGGCATGCTGCTTACCGTGTCCAACACAGAGCCAACCGTCTCACCAAAATCGTCGCAGGCTTTTTTATTAACGGCATCGGTACGAAGTGGCGCACTGAGCTGTACCGCTACCGGGCTACTGGCCTCACGCGGAAGGCAACGAATCATCCGCTCCGCCATCACCCGCAGCCCCCACTGCAAACGTACCGACACCGCGCAGACAGGGTTTACAGGTTGGAACAGCTCATGCAGCAGACAGATTTTGCGGCTGATATTTTGTTTCTGCACTGTAGACAGCTTTTCACCACCGCAAGTGGGTTCAACCTTGTCGGACTGACTGATAACAAACAACACCTTATGCCGGTATGTTTCACCAATCACCTGCCGGTAAAAATGTTCATCCACCGCCAGTGCCCGGTCATCGGCCTTAATCAGCCATAGCACCAGGTCCAACCGAGGAAGATGTTCGCGATATAGGGCGGCGTATTCAGCATCGTGTAAGCTACTTTCCCCCACACCTGGTAGATCAACAAGGGTCATAACGCGCTCGCCCACTTGTAGGCTAAATTGCAAGGGTTCGCGTGTGCAGGCGACCACATCGCTAACGGGTGAAACCTCACTGGCAAACAGGGCATTGCATAACGACGATTTTCCCGTCCCGGTTTTACCCATAATGCCGATTACCGGCTCGTACTGCGTGAGACTGCGAAGACGTTCAAGGATAAGGTTGCGAAGCGTGTTTGGCAGTGACGCCAGTGGTTTTTCAAACGCCTGTAGGCCGTCAGATTTTTGCATACGAATATCTCTGTGTGAAAAAAAAGACCCCGCGATCCGGTAAAGGATGTGGGGGATTCACGTAGATAATATCTATCTGAATTTATTTGAAATATAAGCAGAAACCTGTAACTGCAGCAGTGCCACTTTTAAATACCGCTCATGGCGACTGACGGCTTTTTGCTAATAAGAGACATTTACGCTTAGGTTTAGATATCGAAATTAGTACTCCAATATAGATAGAACATGGAGTGAACCGAATTGCCACTGCGAGACAAGAACCGTTGGCCCCTTTGGTTCGAAGGATTGCAGGAAAGTCATTTCCTGTGCTGAAGAGGGCTTCTGATGCAACCTGAGAATGTTTGAAGAACAACAGAAAGAATGACGTAAGTTACTCATATGCGATCGCCTAATATGTCATGACATTAGTAGCATTTAAGTGAATGAAAATCTGTACATTTGTTCGAATTTATCTCGAAGCTAGAAATCTCGCCATAAATACATAAAGGGGTTTTGTGAAACGAGAGCCTGAGGCTGAATCTGCTACAGAGCTGGGTTCTATTCTGTTAAACTTACGGTCAAAAATTTCCAAGAAAACCTAGGATATGGCATGAGTTCACTGCACATCGGTAGCAGCAGGGCGGTCACATGCCAATGGAGAGCCGTACGCAAATGAACGCCGTAGAAATTGAACAAGCCATCACGGATCTTGCAGAGCAACCCTTTGATCCCATAGAGTTTCCTTATGCTTTCCTTGAAGCCTTTGGTAACAAAGAAACGACTATCAAACGCTTGCGCGCCGGAGCATCGAATAAGTCCGATTTGGGCGGCGTTCTTCAGACCAATAACATTCACATTTTGGCTAGTGAAGAAGGGCAAGTAACACAAATGCTGGCTTCGCTCAAAGCCAGCCCGGCAACAGGCAAGGCCAAGGCTAAATTCATCCTCGCCACAGACGGAAAAGACTTCGAAGCTGAAGATCTCATCAGTGGCCAGACTGTCGCTTGCGCCTTTAAAGACTTCCCCGATCACTTCGGCTTTTTCCTACCATTGGCGGGTATTAGTACAGTTCGTCAGATCAGTGAGAACGCTTTTGACATTCGGGCTACCAGTCGCCTGAACCGTCTATATGTCGAGTTGTTGAAAGATAACCCTACTTGGGGTACGGCGGAGCGCCGTCATGACATGAACAAATTCATGACTCGGCTGATTTTCTGTTTCTTCGCTGAGGATACTGACATCTTCGTGGGCAAGGGGCGCTTTACTGAAACCGTTGCGCAGATGAGCACCAGAGATTCGTCGAATACGCATGAAGTTATCGCTACCTTGTTCCGTACAATGAATACTAGCAACAAAGATAGAGCTGCCGCTGGAATCCCGCGTTGGGCCAATGAATTTCCTTATGTCAACGGACGCTTGTTCTCTGGAAGTAATGATGTACCACGGTTTAGTAAGATTGCACGGTCTTATTTGCTCCACGTGGGTAGCCTTGACTGGACCAAGATAAATCCGGATATCTTTGGCTCCATGATTCAGGCAATTGCCGAAGATGAAGAGCGCGGAGAGCTGGGTATGCATTACACCAGCGTACCCAACATCTTAAAAGTTTTGAATCCACTATTTCTTGACGACCTGCGTGCACAGCTGGACGAGGCTGGTGACAATCCACGTATGTTGCTGAACCTGCGCAAACGCATTTCCCACATTCGTGTGTTCGACCCAGCGTGCGGTTCTGGGAACTTTTTGGTTATCGCGTATAAGGAAATGCGTGCCATTGAGGCCGAAATCAACAAGAGGCGCAGTGAGCCGGATCGTGCCTCGGATATTCCACTTACCAACTTTCGCGGGATTGAACTACGAGATTTCCCGGCAGAAATCGCCCGCCTTGCGCTTGTTATCGCTGAGTACCAATGTGATGTGCTGTACCGTGGGCTGCGGCTGGCCTTGGCCGAGCTTCTTCCTTTACGCAACGAAAATTGGATTACTTGTGGCAATGCACTGCGGCTCGACTGGTTAAGAATTTGTCCGCCAACGGGAACCGGTGTGAAATTACATGGTGACGACTTGTTTGGATCACCGCTTGATCAGGCAGAGATTGACTTTGAAAATGAAGGAGGAGAGACATATATTTGTGGAAATCCTCCGTACAAGGGTAGCCAAACCCAAACTGATGACCAAAAAAATGATCTAAAAGCCATATTCGATAAACGCACAACTAATTGGAAGTCATTGGATTATGTTGCAGGTTGGTTTATGAAGGCTGTCGACTACGGTAGTCAAACTGACTCGTCTGCTGCGTTCGTCTCAACTAATTCCATTTGTCAAGGTAGACAGGTCGAAACCCTTTGGTCGTTGATTTTTGCAGCCAAGCATGAAATATCCTTTGCTTATACGTCCTTCAAATGGGCAAATCTTGCTAGCCACAATGCGGGAGTGACTGTCATTGTTGTGGGAATTTCGAATCATGTTAAGGGACCCCGGAAAATATTTTCCACAACTGAGGATTTGGGGACCATCATAAAAGAAGTGGACAACATCAATGCGTATCTTGTCGCGGGTAAAAGCACAATTGTTGCACAGCGAAGTTTTCCTTTATCCGAAGTAAGTGTAATGGATTTTGGTTCAATGGCGAACGATGATGGTGGCCTTCTTTTTGACAGTTCAGAATCAAGTCGTGCAGTTAATGATTATGGTGCTGATATTTGTTATTTTCGAAAGGCTTGGGGAGCTAAGGAGTTTATTTCTGGAACTCCTAGAGCTTGCCTGTGGTTAAATAAAGACAGTGCTAAAAAAGCAATTCTGAACTCTTGGATTTCAGACCGAATTGAGATCACACGTAAGGCCAGAGCAAATAGTCCTCGGGCAGCGACAAAAAAACTAGCAGATATTGCTTACAGATTTGGTGAAGTGAGGCAAGACGGCAGCGAGCGAATCATTATTGTTCCCAGTGTCAGTTCTGAACGTAGGGAGTATCTTCCATGTGGTTATCTCGATGTTGGTTCAATCGTTATCGCTCCGAATCTTGCTCTCTATGATTCCCCGCTTTGGAATATGGCGCTTATTGCTTCTAGGTTGCATTTGGTATGGGTGGCGACAGTCTGCGGGCGTATCAAAACTGACTATCGCTACTCTAATACCCTTGGCTGGAATACTTTCCCTGTCCCACCACTCACTGAGAAAAACAAGGCCGACCTTACGCGTTGCGCAGAGGATATCCTACTGGCGCGGGAACACCACTTCCCTGCGACTATTGCGGATTTGTATGATCCCGCGAACATGCCTCCTGACCTGCGTGCTGCCCATGAACGAAACGACGAAGTGCTGGAACGCATCTATATAGGGCGACGATTCAAGAACGACACTGAGCGGCTGGAAAAGTTGTTCGACCTCTACACGAAAATGATTGCTTCGGCTGCACCGGTCAAAGGTAAGAAGCGCAAAGCAGGAAATAACGAATGAACAATAAGATCAAGAATGTACCTTCCGTTTCCGTTACTTATGCACGTAATGGCGCATCAACCAAAGCTAATGTGCTTGGGATGCGTCCTATGCAGGAGAGAGCTTATGAAAAGCGCGGCGAGCAGTACTTGCTTATCAAATCACCACCGGCATCAGGTAAAAGCCGCGCACTGATGTTCGTAGCACTCGACAAACTTGAAAACCAAGGGATTAAACAGGCAATCATCGTTGTGCCGGAAAAATCTATCGGCGCGAGTTTCAACGATGAACCGCTATCGCAGTTTGGATTCTGGGCTGATTGGCATGTCGAACCTAAGTGGAACCTATGCAACGCGCCCGGTAACGACAACGGGGGCAAGGTAAGATCTTTCGGCTCTTTTCTTGAAAGTAGCGACAAGGTGCTTGTTTGCACACACGCAACCTTTCGCTTCGCGGTCGATGCCTATGGCGTAGAAGCGTTTGACGATCGCCTGATCGCCGTCGATGAATTCCACCATGTGTCAGCTAACCCGGATAACAAGCTTGGTCAGCATTTGGGGCAGTTCATCGCGCGTGACAAGACACACATCGTTGCCATGACCGGCTCCTACTTCCGGGGTGATGCGGAGGCCGTTTTGGCTCCTCAGGATGAGTCCAGGTTCGATACCGTCACCTATACCTACTACGAACAACTCAACGGTTACGAATACCTCAAGCAACTCGACATCGGCTACTTCTTTTACAGTGGCTCTTACGTCGATGACATCCTTAATGTCCTCGATCCTGACAAGAAGACCATTATCCATATACCCAACGTCAATTCGCGAGAGAGCACGAAGGATAAAATCAAGGAGGTGGAGCACATACTCGGCGAGCTTGGCGATTGGCAAGGTGCGGATCCTGCGACTGGTTTCCAGCTAGTCAAATGCCTCGATGGCCGTGTGTTGCGTATTGCTGACCTGGTGGATCCAACTAGCCAAGGCAAGATTCAGGAAAGCCTTCGAGCTGCAGAAATGAAGACAGACCGTGACTATGTGGACATCATTATTGCACTTGGTATGGCGAAGGAAGGTTTCGACTGGATCTGGTGCGAACATGCGCTGACCGTTGGTTACCGTGCCAGCCTGACTGAGATCGTGCAGATCATCGGTCGCGCTACTCGTGACGCACCGGGTAAAACCCGCGCGAGATTTACTAACCTGATCGCCGAGCCAGATGCTGTAGAGGGTGCAGTAACTGAGGCAGTCAACGATACCTTGAAAGCCATCGCGGCAAGCCTGTTGATGGAGCAGGTGCTGGCTCCGCGCTTCGAGTTTAAGCCAAAGAATCCAGAAAGTGGCCCGACTCCAGGCTTTAACTATGGTGATGGAGGGTATGATCCGGATAGCTGCAATTTGGGTGTTCATGAGCAGACAGGAACGTATCAAATCGAGATCAAGGGGCTTGCCGCGCCCAAGAGCCAAGAAGCGGCACGCATCTGTCAGGAAGATTTAAACGAAGTGATCGCAGCTTTTGTTCAGGATAAGCCCGCCATCGAACGTGGTTTGTTCGATGAAGAGCTGATTCCTGAAGAATTAACACAGGTTCGTATGGGTAAGATCATCAAAGATAAGTATCCTGAACTTGACGCTGAAGATCAGGAGGCTGTGCGTCAGCACGCTATCGCAGCGCTTAACCTCACGCAGCAGGCCAAGCGTATTGTCAACGGCGAGAACGATGGCACGCTCAATACTGCCCTTATTGACGGAGTGCGTCGCTTTGCGATGGACGTACGCGATTTAGACATAGACCTTATCGACCGCATCAACCCCTTTGGTGAAGCCTACGCCATCCTTGCTAAGACGATGAGCGAAGACAGCTTGAAGCAGGTCGCGGCTGCCATCTCGGCCAAGCGTACCTCGATCACGCCTGAAGATGCCAAAGTGATCGCCAAGCGTGCCGCTGAATTCAAACGTGAACGTGGGCGCCTCCCATCGTTAACTTCGCCGGATGCCTGGGAAAAGCACCTTGCTGAAGGTGCAGCCGCGTTTATGCGTTTTAGGGCGGAGGGACGTTATGAGTAATTCTGATTTAGACGATTTGGCGGCAGAACTTGCCGAGTTTGCACCACCTGAGAAGAAAAAAGGACGCCCAGCCAGCGAGGAACGCATCATCGCAGGTTTTGAGGAAATTCAGCGCTTCGCTGACCAACATGGGCGTGCGCCGCAACACGGCGAAGAGCGTGAGATCTTCGAGCGGCTCTATGCAGTGCGACTCGACCGTCTACGCACTCTCCCAGACTGCCGTGCCTTGCTTGAGCCGCTGGATCATCATGGCTTATTGGCCGGAGGGGGGGAAGTAGCGGAGTCAGCGGACGAAATTATCGATATCGATAATTTGGCTGCCGAACTGGCTGATGTTCCCAGCGAGGACGATATCACAGTCTTGCGCCATGTTCGTGCTAGCGCCGAAAAGCGTGCTGTACAAGGGATCGCGGATCGCAAGCCGTGCGAGGATTTTGATGCGTTCAAACCGCTATTTGAGCAGGTGCGCAGTGATCTAAGTTCAGGGTTAAGAGTGACCCGACCTTTTGGGCAGTATGCGACGATCGAAGTAGGCCATTGGTTCATCCTGGATGGTCAAACGGCTTATGTGGCTGAGGAAGGTGAAGAGTTCGATTCTCCACAGGGGAAGAAGGATGCTCGACTGCGTGTCATTTACTCGAATGGTACGGAAAGCAACCTACTTCGGCTGTCACTGGTTCGCGCTTTGTATAAAGACGAAACAGCACGCCGAATTACCGATCCAGACATGGGGCCTTTATTCAGCGATGCTCTCGAAGAGAGCGGTCTAGAAAGTGGCACAATTTATGTGTTGCGCTCGCTATCTGATAACCCTTATGTGGCTGAACATCGTGATGTCATTCACAAGATTGGTGTGACTGGTGGCAAGGTAGAGACTCGTATTGCCAATGCTGAACACGATTCCACCTATCTGTTGGCGAAGGTCGAGGTGGTAGCTTCATACAAGCTCGCAGGCATCAACCGCACCCGAATGGAAAACCTGTTTCACAGGTTGTTTGCACCCGCACGGCTTAACATTACCATTAATGACCGTTTCGGCCATCCAGTGCAGCCCGAGGAATGGTTTCTCGTTCCGTTATTCGTCATCGATGAGGCTGTAGCACGTATCAAGGATGGTAGCATCATTGGGTATGTCTATGACCCCATGTCTGCGAAGCTGGTGAAGGCATAGGACAAAATTCACGCATTATGATGAAAATCACCAATACAGTTCGCAGGGATATTACTTCCAGAGAGAATAACGGCGATAGTGGGCATTGTTTACTTAAGCTACAAAGCACTACTGAGATGGTTAGTCAGGATCACTAGATATATCAGTTTGAAGTCCTAGGGGGGATTCCGTTGGAATTAGAAATGTGGGATGGCGGTTTACAAGAGCAAGAAGTGGCAGCTATTGAGAAAATAAAGGCTGCGTTTTCGGATAATTCATCCAAGTCTGACAAGCCTGTTCGTGGAGGTTCTATTGGCGAGCAGCTACAAAGGTATGGTTATACCGGCAACGGAATGTTCCCCTGGAAAGGTTATGCAGGTTTTCGTTTTGTTGAGGCAAAAAAAGAAGGTGAATTTGATTTAGTCATTGTTACGCATTGTAATGTGATCATAGTTGAGTTGAAGGACTGGAACCATCAGCCCGTAACTGCGCGCGGAGAGACTTGGTATAAAGGTGATAAGAACATGGGACGCTCGCCGGTAAGCGTGACCCGTGGCAAAAAGTTCACGTTGGACAACAAACTCAAGCGTCTGGCAGACCGTTTTACGAACAAAGGCTATGTTCCATTTGTACATTTCTTTGTTGTGATGACTGGCAATGCGGACTTCAGCAAGTTACCGGAAGAACAACTTCACCATACAATCTCGTTAACAGATTTTCTTAAATTTGCTGATCGCAACACATTCAACAACTATTTCAGACCCCATCCAGACTCCCAGGTTCTAAACAAAGATTTTCCCCTTTTTGATAACCTTTTCTTAGGGCCTCAGACAGCGCCAAAAGCCCTGCGGGTTAATGGCTTTGAAGCTAAGGATATGATTTTCGAACATCCTAAAAAGGTGTATCGGGAATACCTAGCAAAATCAGAGATATCGGCAAATAGCGAAGCATTACTCAGGGTATGGAATTTCCGGAACATCCAAGGGACGAAAGCGTACACGCCGGAAGGAAGAGCTGAGATCGTTTCACGTGAGCGTGAAGTGTTACAGCACATTAATCACCAGAACCGGGATCTGTATAACCACTGTCTGAGGTCTTTGACGAGTTTTCAGAAAGACGAAGTGACTGCCGAGTACAGTGAAGTCTATGAGCTTCCGCCGGGTCATGTTCGGTTTAACGAATTCATCGGAAAGTATGGAAAGGCGTTTTCAGATCTGGACCGGTTGAATGTGGTCAAATTGCTTATTGCGAAGTTTAGCGATCTCCATGAGATGAAAATTGCGCACAGGGATATCGCCGATCACAGCCTGTGGATTTCACCTTCAAAAGAAGTTGCCCTTTCGAACTTTATTTCGGCATACCACCGGCCAGCCGGAACGGTCGGCGATTACCGTAAGCTTTTATCCGTAGGTGCAGTTGAGGTAAAAGACATGCTTGATGAGGGCGAGCTTACGCCTTTTCAGCAGGATGTTCATGCCCTGGGCCTTGTAGCCTGGCACTTGTTAAGCGGTAAGCGCATGTCGCCCAAGAGTCTGGAGACAGTACAGGACAGTATGCTAAACAGCCAGCACTGGTATTCATATGTATTACTGGATGCCGTTGCTGCAAAATTTACTTCCGCGACAGAATTCTTTGTTGTCCTGAAACAAGCCGAACCTGCGGGCAAGGCTATCCCAACATTTGATGATACTGAGCTTGACCCTTACCGGCATGCTATCAACCACTCTCGTCAGTACCGGGAAGACGATGACTTTCTGGTAGAAACATCCGACAAAGAAGTTTATATCTCGGGTGGAAGGGTCGTGAAGGCTTGGCTGAACGTTGGGGGGCAGGGAGACGATCCGTCAGTAAACTTCCAGGTTATGAAGTTTTTAAAACAGGTTGAGCAGCTTTCTTTAGTTAAACCAACGTATCTGCCTGAAATTCGTGAATTCGGTATTGCATCCAAATCATCAAGTCTGTACATGGTCACGGATCAGGTACTGGGAGAAACTTGGGATAACATGGTGGTCCCGGATGATGAAAAAATCGACCTCATTGATAAGTTTGTCGCCGCCGTTGAGCACTTGCACGGACTTGGTGTTTCTCATGGGGACATCCATCCTGGTAATGTGATGCTTGGGACACAGAGTCGTTCGCTTTTCCTCATCGATATCCCCGATTTTTCACCGTCCGGTGACGAAACTAAAAACCACAGCTACAGCCCTGAATACATCGATAATTGTACTTCCTTTGAACGCGACAACTATGCAGTGATGAAGATGTCTTGCGAGTTGTTAGGTTTGTCATGGGGGCAGGAATCAGGCATTTATCCGACTATTGCGAATGCCATCCGGGCTGAACTGGAGGATCCTGTTTTTGGGTTTAAGGATTTAGGGCGATTTAAAAAAGCGATAAACAGTAATGACCTAACGTCAGAACAAGCCCTGATAGAGATAACAGCAGGAAATGCCGATGAAATCATCTCTGTCCTGCCAGATAACGGGCATCTGTATGTCAAAGTTGAACCAAATCCTAAAGTCCCAGCTGAAGTAAAAGTAACTTTCACCGGGATAGGTGGCGGTTTCACTGCAGTGTTCCACAAAGAGCAGAAAACGCTGATTCATGGCTTCAGACCATGGGCTCGCGCCACAATTCGTAAGCAAGATATTGATGAAAGTCAGTTCGAAATTGGTACTGGCATCAGGATTATTCCCGGCAGTCCGCAGGATATGTCGGCGTTGACAGTATTGCTTAATGAAGAAGAATCTTTTGCGCGGGCAATCGAATTGATTGCCGCACCTGAAGACGTTCAGGAACAGGATCCGCTTACGCTTCAGCTAAAAGATGCCTTTGCAAGACTTGATAAGCAGGCGCTTGAACCTGCTTTAAAAGAAGTGCTGGAAATCCCGACGGTGAAGCTGTGGCGCGCCATTCTGGATACTGAAACGGAATCCTATCCAAACATTGAAGTCAGCGGGGAGGTGGTCCCGGTTGCAGATGCTCATGGAGAGCTTCTTCTCCCTTACTCTGCAGACGTTGATCCACTTGGCGCTTTCAGAAGTAGTGATGAAGTCGAAGCCTTACAGGTCGATCAGGAAGGTGTTGAGCGATTTATAGGTGAGGTGTCACTTAAGAAGTCAGAGCTCAAAGAGATCCGTCTGGTCAAAGTGCGTTCAGCAGCCTACAGGCTGAAGGATTCTGATATTGTCTTCTTCCGTACAAAGCAGGATCGGGCGTCTTATCAGAAACGTAAACGCGCACTGGAACGTCTCCTAGATCGAGAAAGTGTGCTGCCTGACTTAATTGACCTGTTCGACCCATCCTGCAAGCAGGTGGCTCAAAATTATGGTATCACTCTCAGCGATACCGATTTTGCCAGATACGACCGTGAAGACCAGCACGGAAACAAGATCAGTCTGAATGAGCAGCAAAGAAAGGCGTTTAACAAACTGGTCAATAATGGCCCTCTCTCCCTGCTTCAGGGGCCACCGGGGACCGGTAAAACCGAGTTCATCGCGGCCTTTGTCCACTACCTGATCGAGAAACAGAATACCAAACGCATTTTACTGGTCAGCCAGTCACACGAGGCTGTGAATACAGCGGCCGAGCGCATCAGAAAGCACTGTTCCCGGCTTGGTACAGAGCTGGACGTTGTCAGGTTCAGCAACCGGGAAGGAGCCGTTTCCCCTGGCCTGAAAGATGTGTATTCAAACGCAATCACAACTGAGAAGCGCGAACTGTTCAATGCTGAAATTAAGTACCGTGTTGAAGCGTTGAGTGAAGCCATTGGTCTGGAGCCGGGTTTTATTTCGGGTGTTGTACTTGCTGAGCTCAGGTTGTTCAGACAAATCGATCACCTTGAGAAATTGCTCTATCAGGTTAACGATTTAACGGATTCAAAAGAGATCGGTGAACTGAAAGAAATTGCAGTCGAACTCGATTTTTCCATCCGCTCCAGGCTGAGTCAGGAATATGGGATTAACCTAGACAAAGGCGCGAAGGTCTCTGCAGCAAAAGACATTCTGATTTCCAAGCTGTGTACTGAGTATGGCGTCAGACCTGATGAGGCAAGACGAGTAAAGGCATTAGCTAAAATATCCCGTGATATGCAGGATGCTATGTCGGGAGAGCGAGTGAACCTAGACGAGTTTTATTCGCGTTCCAGGCAGTTAGTGGCTGGCACATGTGTTGGTATTGGACAGGGGCACATTGGCATTCAGGAGAATATCTACGACTGGGTGATCATTGATGAGGCGGCGCGCTCGATTGCAAGTGAACTGGCCATTGCAATGCAGTCGGCCCGACGCGTCCTGTTGGTGGGTGACCACCTGCAGCTTCCCCCATTGTACTCAGATGCCCACAAGGCGGCATTAGCGAGGAAGCTGGGTATCAATAACTCCCGCACTGAAATTGACGAGGTATTACGAAGTGACTTTGCCCGTGCCTTCAACTCTGCTTATGGTGCGCAAGCGAGTGCAGCTCTGCTGACCCAGTATCGTATGGCTCCACCGATTGGTGATCTCGTATCGAAGACGTTCTATGACAGGAAGCTTCTGAATGGAGAACGGGCAATTCCGGATGTCTATCAGCACGCTCCAGAAGCGTTATGTAGCGTCGTAACCTGGCTTGATACTGCTAATCTGGGCCACCGGGCACATCATCTTGAAGATCGCGGAACAAGCATTTACAACCGATGTGAAGCTGACGAGATTATTTCTGTTCTTAAACAGGTGTCAGAGAATGAAGAATTTGTCGCTCAGCTTTCAAAGCTCGTTAACAAAGATGAAGCCGCTATCGGCGTGATATGTATGTATGCCGAACAAAAGCGGCTGCTCCGTCAGAAATTCAATCAGGAAATCTGGAGCGAGGGATTTAAGGACATTGTTAAAATTGACACTGTTGACAGTTATCAGGGCAAGGAAAACCGGATCATCATTCTGTCACTGACGCGTTCGGATAAGCAGCATAGCCCAGGTTTTTTACGCGCTCCAAACCGTATAAATGTTGCGATGTCACGCGCAATGGATCGCCTGTTGATTGTGGGTAATGCCGATATCTGGAAGGGAAACAATAAAGAACTGCCATTAGGCTCAGTTGTAAGTTATATGGCTGAACGAGGCCAGGAAGCTGGATACAGGTTCCTCTCCGCTCAGCAGGGAGGGAAAAAGAAATGATATCTGATAACAAAGTAACCTATCACGAGGTTGACTTCCTGCTGCCCGCACAGAGGTTTAACATTCAGTTTTCCTATGTTTCCCAGAAGGGGCTGCCATTCATCCGGGAGTTTGTGCTGAGACTTGTTCATGTAGCCTCGATGAGCAAAGCACAAATAGCAACCTATTTCGGCCTGACCCACCGTGAGACAGAGGAGGCGATTTCCGATCTTGTGCAGCGTGGCGAATTGACGCTCTCCTCAGACGGCAGACTGACCTTAACCGACAAATCAAATGGCTATTTTTCAGAGGTTGGCGAGATACCGCACCTTTCAACTATCCAGGACAGTGGCGGTACCTTATCCTTTGATTTAGCTACATTTAGCTGCTTCAGCAACCAAACTTTCCAGGACCACTGGAGGGGAGGGTTAACATTAAAGGTTGATGACAACAACATTTCTCAAAGTGAGAAACTGGTTGAGAAGCACTTTCAGTACCAGTTTAATCAAATCCTAGATAAAGGTTATCTGTCTCACCTGCAGGTTCAGGGCGGAAAAGAACAACCTTCTATCTATACCGTTAATTCTGTTAATAAGCTGCGGCAAATACCGCTCCGTTTAACAACGGAATTTAAAATGGATAACGATGGTAAGGCTGTCGAGCGTGAAGACTATGAACAGTTAAACAGTTCGGAATGTGTTCATGAGTTAATGGCTGTTGAGATAGCTAGGTTATCACGGCATAACAATACCATGAGTATTTTTAAGGCCATGGTATCCATTAACGATGACCTTACGCTTAAGCTGTTTGACTCTAAAACGAATCAACTTAATCCATTATTTATCAAGGATATGCAGGCGCTGGAAGAATACTCAGACTCAGGCAGGACGACTTTTTTAGGCCCGGTTTATTCTAAAGACAACTGGGAAAAACTGCAGAAGGCTCTGGCACCGGTGCTTAATCAGCGTATCAGAGACAAAACCGATTATGGCGGTAGCCCGTTTGTCTGGGTAGCTCCATCAGATCCCTACTGGTCAAAGAGCATCCGATTTATCTCAAGCCTGAGCGATTTTCTTAACAGGTCGGCTACGAAGGATAAGCGGCTGTATAAACCGGTGCTGTACGTACCTGTCCAGGATGCAGCTGATGCCCGGGTTGCCAGACAGTGGAAGCATGAACTTGGGCAATTCTACGCGTGCGCTAAAGGGCTAGTTGAAGGACTGTTAGATGGTAATGTTGAGATCCTTCATCTTGAGGATGAGTTATCTGCCGTTATCTATCATATTTCGCAACCAGAAACGCTGCCTGTGACTATGCCATTGGGCTTCATTACAACGAACAAAGATGCAGTTAAGATTATTGGTGCGCTGATTACTGAATATGTCAAAAGCACCTCTGGTTTTGATAAGCCTCATGACTGTGGATTTCTTTCTTCAATAGTTGAAAAACGTTGAAAAGATAATAATTTGTTTTTTTGCCTAAATCACCTCCGTACGAGGTGGTGATTAATAGCCACCATTAAACTATTGCCCAAAGGGATAGGGGGAGCTATCTACGACTAACGAAATGGTTGTGGCTCATCGACATATCGCGTTTCAAAGTTTGTATGATGTCTGTAACGCACTAGGTCAATATTGTTTGAATGCTATAAAATAGCTCAATAGATGAGCATGGTATATCTATCATAGAGTTGCGAGAAGAAAAATAAAAAATGAAACACATATCCCTGCTACAGCTGCTACACGTAGCAGCTGTAGCAGGGATAAAGGGTTCACTCATCATTTTTGAAAAGCTCACTGCTCAAGTCGTGTATTAGCGCCATTTTTTGAGATTTCTCTCCTTCACCTAAAGGCTTAGCTTGACCTTCTCTCTCATTAACAATTCTGATAGCCTCAGCTAAAAATTCTCGCTTAATTACACGTTCTTCTGAATTACCGACAAGTCTGGAAATATGAACCAATTTCTCCCCAGGGAGTATCAGGTAAGGTTTTATATAATTCAGGTTAAGAATACAGTTGTACAATGTAAATTCATTCAAATAGCTTACAAGATTTTGCCTGCTCTCCCGGATGGTTAATATTTTCTCATCTATAATTAATTTGGCCAGCTCTTCGCTATTAATAATTTTCTCAATTGCATCAAGCCGTTTATTTATTTTTCCCAATGCATATTCAACTTCATCCAGAATGCCTGTAATAGACTGTGGATGGATGGCTGATAATTCAAGCTCGTTGTAGAAACTTGTCATCTGAACCATGTTGTTATATTGTTTTATCGCATTCATTATTATCAAATTATTGGCACACATAATTAATATCAAATCGGGTTGTTTAAATTTGCGATCGATATTGACATGATCAGTAAAAACGCCGCGATATGTTAAAATTGTATTTATATCTGAAAGTAACCCTCCATTTTTTATCGTATTCCCGTTTAATTTGATGTTAAGAGCCAACTTAATAGTGCTAATAGCTGCTGAGATAAAACCTGGAGGTAGCTCATTAATTGATATGGCATTAGCTTTTTTATTTGCCTCGTTTAAATCGTCAATGCAAATGTTATGTATTATTTTAGATAACGTCAGATAAGGTGTAAGGACAACTGAGTCTGGAGAATTTTTAAGGTTGATAGCCAATTCTATCAAATCTAATTCAGAAAAAATGTCACCTTTAAGAGAACTGAAAACAAGATGCCAGATGACCTTGATATCCAGCCATGCATCTTTGTTTATCTCTATCGAATAAGGTTTGGTCGCTTTCTTATGAAACTCTTCTATTACAGATTCCAGCAACCGCTCATCGAATTTTTTCGATTCATAAAGATATTGATGTAATACCAAATAATAGCTGTCATTCAGACCCTCTACCTGAAAAAGGTATCGGTAAAAACTGGAAAGGTGTTCAGTCAGTCCAGTCTTTCGTTCCAAAGCCAGCAGGACTCGAAGCGAAGAGTAAGCTACTTTAAAATCATCCAGCTGACCTTTAATTTTGTTAAACTCATCCTCGTCTAATGTTATCTGGGAATGTTCGATGCATTCATCTATGGCACTATTCATCCATGATTTTATCGGTGTGCTGTTTTTTCTGATATTTCTTATATGTTCAGACAGTGGGCTGAGAACTTTTTTATAACTCCCGTCAGGTGACTTAATAAGGTCCCTTAAATAGTTTTTCACTCCTTGTAGGATATCCCTTCCATTATTTTCCAGTGTTGGGCAATGATCACTCAACAGAAAACTATGAATATGAAAGTAGAATCCGCTGTTATTAGTGGTGTTGAAAGTTTTGTGTATATCAAGTGCCAGGAATGAAGAAACCCCGAGCTGAATATAACGTTCGAATACCTGGCTCCGGGTCAGAGTGCTGAACACGGGGTAAGACATGATTTGATTATAAAACATTTCGTATTTGTAGAACAAACTACGACGTTCTTCTTCACTGAATACCCTTTCTTTATCAATTATTCCGATTATCTCATTATAGCGCTGATTAAAAAACGCCTGATGACGCCAAAAACTCCCATATGCACGTATATCCCGCTGTTTACTCCCTTCCCTGAATACTCCCAAAATCTGACAGACGTCGTACATCAGTTTTGCAAATGCATGTGCCACTGAACTTCCTCCGGTTGGTTTCCATTTTCCTACGCGGACACTATCCCAGATGTTATGGCAAATTTCGAATCCAGCCAAAGACATCCAACAGGAGAAGTGAAAATGTCGAACGTTAGTGAACAAAAAGCACACCCGCTATGCATCCTACGCATGACTGAGTTGACGGCGATTCTTGGGATCTCGCGCTCAAGTATCTACGAAAAATTGAATCCGAAATCGAGGTACTACGATGCTGAGTTCCCTAAACCGGTCCGGCTTGGGGCAGCATCTGTTGGTTGGCGAGCTACTGCTATTGATGAGTGGATCGCTTCCCGCACAGTTTAATTTTTTTTGCAAAAAACAAAGGATGATGCAATGAGCAATAAATTTAAAAGTAAAATTAATCAAGAGCTTAACCTGAATTTTGTAAAGTTACCACGGCACATCAGGTATTGGGCTTCTCATTTTTCCTACAAAACAGGAGTGGCTCTTGAGATAGCAACAGTTGCGCTATTAGCCTTTTTGGGTTTGGCTTGTCAGGATTTGTACTGTGTTAAATTAGTGGGTAGACCGCGAACTTTCCTGGCATTGTATCTGCTGCTGCTTTCAAGGTCTGGTAGTGGAAAATCGAGTATATTCAGACTGTTGAAGGAGCCTGTTTTACAACTTGAGCGGGAGTTTGAAGAAGATCACCGTGCGGAGCTTGAGGTATTTGAGCGAAACATTGTTCTTTGGGAAGCGCAGTTTAAAGTATTAAACAAGCGTTATAAAAAAGAACTGAGCCAGAGCGAAGACACAACGGAAACGGCTAAGAAACTTGAAGAGTGTATTGCTCGAAAGCCGAAGGCACCAGTTAGAAAATCAATTATTTTAACAAATCCGACAAGCGAAGCACTCGCAAAAGCCATCGGGCTGGGGTATCAAAACAGGGCTCTCTTCAACGATGAAGCAGCAACTGTGTACAGGAGGATCGTCAATAATTCTGCGTCTCTTAACACATACTGGTGTGCAGATAAGGAAACTGTAGACAGAGCATCCAGTGAAAGTTTTATTATTGAAAACTACGTGTTTTCATCATTTTTAATGATGCAACCGCAGCCATATAACAATACCCTCAGACAGAAAATGGCAAGCATCAGAGATACTGGGTTATATGCTCGTACCCTAATGATTGATATGGATCAGATTACTGAACCATGCATCGCCAATGGCCGTTATGCACATGATGAGTCAGCGCTTTGTGGACTGTATTCACTTTTGACGCGGCTTATGAAAGCCGGTGTTAAGCGAAGAGAAAATGATGATGAATATATTGAACTTACCTTGGCTCTGGATGCACAGGAACTCTACGAATCAACATTACTGAACTTAAAGCAGGAGATGGAACCTGGCGGCCTTTTGTACCACTATGATGATATAGGTGCTCGCCTTCCTGAGCAGAGCCTCAAGTTGGCAGGTATTTTTCAGATTTCTAGTGATCCTGATTCGACAGTAATAACAAAGGAACATTTGTCGTCAGCCTTGGATCTTATAAACTGGTTTGCCAATCACGCCATCACAAAAATTGATTCAACAAGAGAGCTTAGCGATGAAGAGAAAATATTGTTCTGGCTAGAGTCGCATCTTGTAGAAAATAGATCTTTCGAATTCAGAAGAAATGACATTATCAAAAAGGGGCCAAACTCAGTCAGGCGCGCTGAGAGGTTGATACCAGCGCTGGAAAAACTTGAGTCGAGAGGGAAGGTGCAATTATTCGAAGTGGCGGGTATAAATTATGTCAAATTTACTGGTTCAGAAATGGATCCTGTTTCTCTAGCTGAGAAAACTAATACGCCCATATACCAGTCTGGATCACTAGCACTGAGTAAGCTGGCTAAACCTGAATAACTTCAGAGTGACTTTTATTATTTATCAACGAGTTATCTTTCTCGTGAACCCTGATTGATTGCGGGTTAGAGTGTCGAGAATAATATCGTTTCTTAGTTTTGGCCAGTCGGTATATGTAATATATATCCTTATTAACATTTGCCTAGATACCAGTTAACTAATTGATCACTATACAAGATACCAGCATAGATAATCCCTCTCTGTGAGAGGAACTATACACCTAATCACATGGGTAGCCCACTGCTACCCATTAATCAATAAATATTACCTGAGTAATTTATTATGAGATCACCTTATGAGTTATCTGAAAAAGAATTTAAATCCCTGATACTGGTAGCAGAAAAGAAATATGACTCCCGGATATCACGCTATATGCTTCGTCGATCGCTTGCTGTGATATCTAACTATCTGGAAAGCTATCACCGGGTATTTGCATTACGCGTTGACCTGAGATTTGCTCAGTCCCATGTGCCTGGAGAGCCAGACTTGCCGCTCTGTTTTCAGAAGGATGATGAGAAAGCCATAACTCGGGCTATAGAATCCCTTAAAAGCCAGTTAAGGGAAGAGCACAAGCGTTCTGGCAGGAGTGGTGAGCCTAGGCCACTCGGCTATATTTGGGTCAGAGAGCGTGTTATCGGGGAGCATCATCACTACCATCTGGTTCTGCTGTTTGACAAAGAGGTTTATGCCTATCTGGGGAATTACACTGAATCTGATGCTGATAATATGGCGACCCGTATTCAGAAAGCTTGGTGCAGCGCCATTGGGCTTGATTATCCTGAATATACTTATCTCCCGCATTTCCCGAAGAATCATACCGCTTGGTTCACTCGGGATGACGCGTTAACGTTAAGTGATGACTACTATGAGTTTCTTCTACGAACAGCTTATCTGAGCAAAGACTACAGTAAAGATTTCTATGACGGTTATCGCAACTTTGGCACTAGCCAGCTAATACAGCGGCCCTTGAGCGACAAATAGAACTTCAGTTGCAGACTTGCAAAAGTGCAGGTCTGCATCTATTTCTTGATTCTGTGTCCACCATCACCTGAGAAGCTGGCGATAATCACATTCCATCTGATCGATGAAATCATCACCGATTGTCGGAAATCCACTGGTTAAACGCCATTCCCCTTGAATTCTAAATAAATCATAGAGATAGCTGTCCTTTATGTGAGCGATATGAACAGGCACAAAAGGCCTGTTTTTTACGATAGCTTCGTTTAGTTTGCTGGTACTGATGACGTTGTATTGATCCCCTGTAATATCAATAACGATATCATCCAACTCCAACCAGTAGTGAGTTATTGCATCATTTTTACCTGTTACTCCTGAGACACCTTTCAATTCCAGCTCAGGCCATAATTTCATAAAGTGGAAGGAAAGTAGCATCGAAGCAAGTCTGCAGCTTTCAACAGGAAAGCTGTCAGGTACAAGGTAAGTTTTCGATGGATCACATTTTTCGAGCAGTTCCCGAAATATGATGGCCTCTTTGCGTATTACCTGGACGGTTAACAAATTTATCTCCCTGATTATTATATGAGCGGTTGAAAGTCTGTGCAGATAGGAAAGCGTTTTGCTCAGGCTTTTGAGATTGCTGACATGTCATAATCCTCTCATGCCTGCATCATCGGGCGTTGCTCATTCAGCAGATCTTTACGATGGTAGGCTGCTTCAGATTTGTTCCTGATAGTATGAGCCAATGCTTGTCTGGTTAGATCATGCGTGTAACCCAAGAAGTAAGATCTTATAAAACAGGATTGCGCCATTACCGCACACTCCTGTTTTTTGCTTGTGTGGATTAAGAATTGGTTTTATCCAGTAAGCTTTAATGTTGTAAATTCAACTTCAGCGAGGCTACCACTATCTGCCTTTTTCACAAAGTCAGCCCACCATTGCATCATTGGCCGTCGCTGATCAAGATAATCGCTGCGATTATAGGCTCGGCGAACCTCGTTCTTATCCACATGAGCCAGTGCAGCCTCAATTACATCAGGCGGAAATCCCTGCTCATTGAGAGCAGTGCTGGCGATAGAGCGTAAGCCATGAGAAACGAGAACGCCTCCTAATCCAGCTCGCTTGAGTGCTGCATTCACTGTTTGGCTGTTCATTGGTTGGGTTGGTTTGATGCGACTGGGAAAGATAAATTCTCGACCACCACTGAGAGACTTCATCATCTCCAGAATAGCGAGAGCCCCATCAGATAGTGGAACCGAATGGTCCCGGTTCATCTTCATTCGCGCTGCAGGAATTTTCCATTCGCTAGCATTGAAATCGATCTCATCCCATCGAGCCTCAGCAGCTTCGGCAGGGCGGGTAATGGTGAGAAGCTGCCACATGAACAAGCACCGCGTTGACACACTGATACTTGCCTTACGCATTGTTTGCATTAATTGTGGAAGCTTATCCGGACTGATACTCGGCATGTTTTTCTTTTGCGGTTTCTCGAATGCTTTCCCGATGTTTACGCTGGGAACCGCATCAATCAGGCCCGTGTTCTGCGCATAAATCATGACTTCGTTAATACGCTGACAAAGGCGGCGAACAGTCTCTAATGCACCTCTGGCCTGAACCGGCTGAACTGCTTTAACCAGAGTATGAGCCTTAATCTCAGTGACACTGATATCACCGATTGCCGGGAAAACATCTCTTTCAAGCGAGCGCCAGATATCGTCGGCATAGTCCTCCGTCACGCTGGCTTTCTTCACATTCCACCAACGCTCCGCAACTAACAGGAAAGTGTTGGTTTTGGCCTCTTGAGAATTCCTCACCTGTTCTTTCTGATGTTCCTGAGGATCAATGTCTTTTGCCAATAAAACTCGAGATTCAGCTCTGAGTTTACGTGCATCAGAAAGCGAGACGGCAGGGTAGGCACCGAAGCTCTGTTTGGTTCGCTGCTTGGTCAGAGGCCGATAGTAACGGAATTGCCAAAGCTTACTGCCACTGGACTTGATTAACAGAGTTAGCCCGTCACCGTCATACAGCTGGTAATCGGCATCTTTAGGTTTGGCGGCTTTGATTTCCGTATCAGTTAACGGCTTGGTTTTTCTTGCCATGGGGAGTCTCCATGCGTTTAGGCCCAACGAAAACAATAGAGCTTTTCGTTGGGCCTATCAATGGGCCTAAAAGGTTCGGATTTAATTAGTTCTCTTCGGACTACGCGGGACAAATTGAGGGTACAAAAAAGCCCGCAGGGCTTGCGCCGTGCGGGCTCTTAGGACTTCATCGGATGACTCTGGTAATCACCGATGGAGAATTTTGGTGGAGCTGGCGGGAGTTGAACCCGCGTCCGAAATTTCTACATCCTCGGTACTACATGCTTAGTTTGTCTTTACATTCGCACGCCAGCTGCGGACAAACACGCCACTAACGAACTAGCCTGATTAGTTTTAACGCTTCAACCCCAGGCAGGGTTTCCACGCGATCTCTTTTGGGTTTGACCTCTCTTTGATCCCCGTCTTAAGAGCGGAAGCTAGGGAGAGAGGGCTCTTAGCAGGTTATTAAGCTGCTAAAGCGTAGTTTTCGTCGTTTGCGACTATTTTTTTGCGGCTTTTAACGAGGCAAACCGCCCCTCGGCATGCACCTTGGGTTTCGCAAATCCCGTCGAATCCAGAATCAGCCCCAATAGTGTTGAACTCAGTATACCAGATTTCACTTCCTCGATACCAGCCCGAAACGCTAACTTATTGAATAGTACAATAAGCGCGCAGAATCAACGTCCTGCGTTTTTCATGATACGTGCTTTATCGAGCTGCCACTCGCGTGCTTTCAGGTCAGTACGCTTGTCGTGCTGTTTCTTACCTTTCGCCACGCCGATTTTCACTTTGCACCAGGCGTTTTTCCAGTACAAAGAGAGCGCAACTACGGTGAAGCCTTCGCGGTTGATGCGTCCGTAGAGGGATTCCAGCTCGCGCTTGTTCAGCAGCAGCTTACGGGTGCGGGTAGGATCGCAAACGTAATGTGAAGAGGCGACGGTCAGCGGCGTAAAGTTCGCGCCGAACAGGAAGGCCTCACCGTCTTTCAGGATCACGTAGCTGTCGCCGATATTGGCTTTCCCGGCACGCAGCGATTTTACTTCCCAGCCCTGCAACGCAAGGCCGGCCTCGAATTCTTCTTCGATGAAATACTCGTGGCGAGCACGCTTGTTGAGCGCAATGGTCGCCGAACCAGGTTTATGTGCTTTTTTCTTCGTCATAAGTGTCGTAAAGCCGTCGGTAATCTGATTTTAAAAAGTCACCTCATTGCGTCCTGTGAGGTCTAACGCGCTATCTTAGCACGAGATAAGGCTTAGCGTTTTTTTAACAGGTGATAAATGTTATTATTTGTCTGTTGTGTGACCATGGAAAATGCTATGCCTCAGATTAGCCGTACTGCGCTTGTTCCCTACAGCGCGGAACAAATGTATCAGTTAGTGAACGACGTTCAGTCCTATCCGGAATTTATTCCAGGATGCACCGGTAGTCGGGTGCTGGAATCCGGCCCGACGCAGATGACTGCGGCCGTGGATGTCTCCAAAGCGGGGATCAGCAAAACGTTCACCACGCGCAATACCCTGACGAGCAATCAGAGTATTTTGATGCATCTGGTGGATGGTCCGTTTAAAAAACTGATGGGAGGGTGGAAGTTTACGCCACTGAGCGCTGACGCCTGCCGCATTGAGTTTCATCTGGATTTTGAATTTACCAATAAGCTGATCGAACTGGCGTTTGGCCGAATCTTTAAAGAGCTGGCCTCGAATATGGTTCAGGCGTTCACCACGCGCGCCAAAGAGGTTTACAGTGTCGCATAAGATTGCTGTTGAGGTGGTGTATGCGCTGCCGGAGAAGCAGTATTTGCAGCGCGTGACGCTTGAAGAGGGCGCCACCGTTGAGGCGGCTATCCGGGCCTCCGGCATCCTTGAACTTCGCCGTGATATTGACCTGGCGAAGAATAAAGTCGGCATTTATAGCCGTCCGGTTAAGCTCGGTGATGTGCTGAAAGAGGGCGACAGGGTCGAAATCTATCGTCCGCTGATTGCCGACCCGAAAGAGTTGCGCCGTCAGCGAGCAGAGAAATCCGGTAAGTAGCCAAATAAACATACACAAAAAAGGTGCTCATTGAGCACCTTTTTGCGTTGCTGACGCCTGATTATTTGGTCAGGGCAGGCTTGTTGTCGATGTTGGTCAGCACACCGGCACTGCTGAAGGTCAGCGTCAGGGTTTGCTGGGTCACATCTTCATGACCAGGCTGCTGGCGGAATACATAGAACCAGGTGTTTGTGCCGAACGGATCGGACATCATCGGGGTTCCCAGGGCATAAGCGACCTGCTGTTGTGTCATACCTACGCGGATTTTGGACACATCGTTAGGAGTAAGGTAGTTCCCCTGGTTGATGTCAGGACGGTAAACCACTTTCTCCAGAGTGGAACAGCCTGCGGTCAACATCAGAAGAACCGCTGCGGCAGCGGTCAGCGTTTTACAGCGCATAGTGATTTGATTCCTTTTCGGGCCCGAGCAGTACGCGGCTCATATGTAATATGCCGATGATAATAGACCTTGCCCCACTTTGAAACTGGTCTGGCGGCGTTTTTGTTGTTCTGTATGACCCTGAGATCCCGGAAAAGTTTATGCCGCCAGCAGTTCTTTCGCATTCGCGAGCGTATTACGGGTGACTTCACTGCCCCCCAGCAGGCGTGCCAGCTCCTGCAAGCGTGAGCGTTTATCCAGCGGTTTCATGTGCGTTTCCGTCATTTCGCCATCGGTTTCCTTGCTAACGATAAAGTGGTGATGACCACAGCCGGCGACCTGCGGCAGGTGAGTCACACACATAACCTGCGTCGATTCACCCAACTGACGCAGCAGTTTGCCGACAACGGCCGCGGTCGGGCCGCTGATACCCACATCCACTTCATCGAAAATCAACGCCGGGGTTTCCATTTTACGGGCGGTAATCACCTGAATGGCCAGGGCGATACGCGACAGTTCACCGCCAGAAGCCACTTTCGAAATCGCCTGTAAAGGCTGGCCCGGGTTGGTGGTGACGCGGAATTCTACGCGGTCTGCGCCTTCCGCCGTCAGGTGATGCTCTTCAAAGCGAACATCAATAGTGAACACCCCATGCGGCATCGCCAGCGTATGCATGCTGTCGGTAATATGCTGGCTAAGCTCCAGAGCATAGTGCTGTCGCACGTCGTGCAGCCGTTTCGCCGTTTCCAGCGCCTGCTGATGATGCAGATTAACCGCCAGAGACAAGGTTTCGAGGGAATCGGCCTGATCGTCCAGCTGCTGCTGTTCCTCCAGCAGAGACTGATAGTAATTCGGCAGCTCTTCCGGGGTAACGTGATGCTTACGCGCCAGTGAAATCTGACGGGAGATGCGTTGCTCAAGCTCGAACAGACGGTTCGGGTCGAGATCCAGACGTTCACAGTAGTGGCGCAGCTCATCCCCGGCTTCTGAAATCTGAATCGCGGCTTCTTCCAGCATTTCCAGTACGCCAGAAAGCTTATTGTCCATGCCGGTCAGTTCGGTAACAAGCTGACGCACGGTATACAGCTGGCTCTGCAAATTCACGTCTTCGCCATCCGCCAGCATGTTCAGGGCATTCTGGCTGATGGAAAGCAGCTGACCGCTGTTGGCCAGACGCTTGTACTCCTCGTCGATTTGCTCAAATTCACCCGCCTGAGGGTTAAATTCGTTCAGCTCTTTCAACTGATATTCCAGCAGCTCGGCGCGCGCGGTACGCTCCTGGCTTTGCTGTTGATGCTGCGCAAGTTCGCGGCAGCTTTGATGCCACTGACGATAGTGCTCCGCCATGAGTTGAGTAAGCGCGTACTCACCCGCGTAGCCATCGAGCAGGGCTTTCTGCTGTTCGGGTTTGATTAGCTGCTGGTGCGCGTGCTGACCATGGATCTGGATGAGCAGCTGGCCCAGCTCGCGAAGCTGGGAAAGGGGAACCGCTGTACCATTGATAAAACCGCGGGAGCGGCCATCACTGCTGATGACGCGACGAAGTAAACACTCACGTCCATCTTCCAGCTGGTTCGCTTCCAGCCAGCGCAGGGCGGCAGGCGTGTCTTTTAACGAGAAGCGGGCGCAGAGATCGGCACGGGCCGCACCTGTGCGCACCATATCACCCTCTGCACGACCGCCGAGGCACAAGCCGAGGGCATCAATGGCAATGGATTTACCTGCACCGGTTTCACCGGTAATCGCCGTCATTCCACTATGGAAGTCGATCTCAAGCTCACGAACAATGGCAAAGTTGCTGATGGTCAGTTGTGCCAGCATAATTGTTTTCCTGTATGAAAAACCATAACTGTGTTTGTATACAGTATAAACTGGTTTTATATACAGTAAAGCGCTGGATGTAAAATCAGAACAATTTTTTTGACCAGCCGAGTTTTGAGCTTAATGTATTGAAATAACTGTAATCTTTTGGATGGATAAGGTTCAGGTGATAATCGCAGCGGCGAATGAGGACATCTTCTCCTTCCTGAATGGGAAGCGCAATCTGGCTGTCGCAGCTGATCTCCAGGTCGCTGCGGCGATGTGAAAAACGCAGGCGGATGGTGCTGTCGCCGTTGATCACCAGCGGACGCGCCGAGAGCGTATGCGGGAACATCGGCACCAGGGTGATCGCATCCAGCGATGGCGTCAGGATTGGGCCTCCGGCTGAAAGCGAGTAGGCAGTTGACCCCGTCGGGGTTGAAATAATCAGCCCGTCAGAGCGCTGCGAGAAAGCGAAGATTTCGTCGATATAGACTTCGAACTCGATCATGTGCGCCACTTTACCAGGGTGGAGAACCACCTCGTTAATAGCGGTGCTGATGCGCTTCTGGCAATCCTGCTGGCAGACCTGGGCTTCAAGTAAAAACCGTTTTTCACTGATATAGTGACCTTCCAGCACGTCCGCCAGCTGCTGTTGCGCATTGTCAGGGTCGAGGTCGGTCAGGAAACCAAGATTGCCACGGTTAATACCAATAACCTTAATATCATAGCGAGCCAGCGTTCGCGCCGCGCCCAGCATATTGCCGTCGCCGCCGACCACCACGGCGAGATCCGCCTGCTGGCCAATTTCCGCCAGCGTGCCGGTTCTGACGCTTTTAAGCTGCAACTCCTGGGCGATCTGCTGCTCGACCATCACTTCATAGCCTTTACCACACAGCCAGCGATACAACATTTCATGTGTCGTCAATGCGGTAGGGTGACGCGGATGGCCGACGATCCCAATACACCTGAAATGATTATTCATTTTCTGGAGGTCCTTGTGCCTGATGAATGATGACAATCTGCCTTGTTCCCTTGAATCCAGGAAACTGATCCCCATAATAAGCGAAGTTAGCGAGATGAATGCAGAAAAACGCGGAGAAATTCATGAGTAGTAAAGAACAGAAAACGCCTGAGGGGCAAGCCCCTGAAGAAATTATCACGGAACAGCACGATGAAGTTGAGGCAGTAGAGCCAGACACGTCTGCTGAGCAGGTGGACCCGCGCGATGAAAAAATTGCCAATCTGGAAGCTCAGTTGGTAGAAGCGCAGAATCGCGAACGCGATGGCGTACTGCGTATCAAAGCGGAAATGGAAAACCTGCGCCGTCGTACCGAGCTGGACGTTGAAAAGGCGCACAAATTTGCGCTGGAGAAATTCGTCAACGAACTGCTTCCGGTGATCGACAGCCTGGATCGCGCGCTGGAAGTGGCGGATAAAGCTAATCCGGATAACGCGGCGATGATTGAAGGCATCGAGCTGACGCTGAAATCCATGCTGGATGTGGTGCGTAAGTTCGGTGTTGAAGTGATTGCCGATACGGATGTACCGCTGGATCCAAACGTTCACCAGGCCATTGCGATGGTGGAATCCGAAGACGTTGCCGCGGGTAACGTGCTGGGCGTGATGCAGAAAGGGTATACCCTGAACGGTCGTACTATTCGCGCTGCGATGGTGACCGTGGCGAAAGCGAAAGCGTAATTTGCCGACCCGTAGTGCCGGGTGGCGGCTTCGCCTTACCCGGCCTACAACATTACTCGGCGATACTTTCGCGTAAAGGTTTAACGGGCAGGACCTTCACCTGCTTAATCATGTTGTCCTGAACGTCCAGAATATCAATATCATACTGCTCAATGCGCACGCGCGTGCCTGCCGCCGGGATCTCTTCCAGCGCTTCCAGGATCATTCCGTTCATCGTCCGCGCTTCGTCTTCCGGCAAATGCCAGTTAAACGCTTTATTGATTTCACGAATATTGGCGCTGCCGTCGATAAGCACTGACCCGTCGTTTTGCGGGGTGACTTCTTCTGCAAGGGAAGGCGACATTGACGTGGTAAAGTCCCCGACAATCTCTTCCAGAATATCTTCGACCGTCACCAGCCCCTGTATGTCGCCGTATTCATCCACCACCAGACCGACTTTCTTCTTGTTTCGCTGGAACTTCACCAGCTGCGTGCTGAGTGGGGTGCCTTCCGGCACGTAGTAAATTTCGTCGGCGGCGCGCAGCATCACCTCTTTGGTGAACTCGTTTTTCTCAGTCATCAGACGATAGGCCTCGCGCACACGCAGCATGCTGATGGCATCGTCGAGAGAATCGCGATAGAGGACGATACGCCCGTGCGGGGAGTGCGTCAGCTGGCGGACAATGGCCTTCCAGTCGTCGTTAATATCAATCCCGACGATTTCATTGCGCGGCACCATGATGTCGTCAACGCTGACCTTTTCCAGATCCAGCACCGACAGGAGCATGTCCTGATTGCGACGGGAGATCTGCGAGCGGGATTCGTTCACGATGGTACGCAGTTCGTCTTTGCTGAGCGCGCTACTGATGGTGACGTCTGCCTTTATACCAACCATGCGCATCAGCACCCGTGTCACCATATTCAGCAGCCAGACCAGCGGCATCATCAGAATAAGCAGCGGTGCTAACAGGAAGCTGCTCGGGTAGGCGACTTTTTCCGGGTAAAGCGCCGCGATGGTTTTGGGTAGCACTTCCGCAAACACCAGTACCACAAACGTGAGCACACCTGTGGCAATCGCCACGCCTGCATTGCCGTACAGACGCATCCCGACGATGGTGCCCAGTGCAGAGGCGAGAATATTGACCAGGTTGTTACCGATAAGCACCAGGCTAATCAGCCGGTCCGGCTTACGCAGAAGCTTTTCGACACGACGCGCGGCACGGTTACCCTGCTTGGCGCGATGACGTAACCGGTAGCGGTTCAGCGTCATCATGCCGGTTTCAGAGCCAGAGAAATAAGCGGAGATGACCACCATGATGACCAGAATGACGATCAGCGTGGTGGTAGAGATGTGTTCCAGGGGGAACTCCTTTTGTTACTTAGCCAGCAAATTGCTGTATGAAGCGGCTACCAAAATAGGCAAGCGTGAGAATGCCCGCACCCGCAACGTTGAACCAGACCACGCGACGACCGCGCCAGCCTTCATGATAATGGCCCCATAACAGGACAATATAGACAAACCACGCGATGATGGAGAGGACCGCTTTATCGATATTCTCCACGCTGAACAGGTTCTTCATATAAAACAAGCCCGTGCACAGCGTCAGCGTCAGCAAAACCACGCCGACCTGGGTGATGTGGAACATCTTACGCTCAATCACCATCAGCGGCGGCATTTCATGGTTAAACGCCAGCTTTTTATTTTTCAGCTGGTAGTCGATCCAGGCGAGCTGCATGGCGTAAAGGGCGGCGATGATCAGCGTCGCGTAGGAGAATAGAGACAGGCCGATATGCACCAGCATCCCCGGCGTGGCTTCCAGATGGGTAATAAACTCATTGGGCATGAACGTGGCTAACGCCAGGTTGATCAGCGCAAAGGCGTAGACTATCGGCAGCAGCAGCCAGCCACGATTTTTAGACGCGACAATGGTCATGACCGTACAGATCATCAGGCTGACCAGCGAGCCGACGTTCAGCACGCTCAGATTTTGCACGCTGCCGTCGCCGGGAATGATGCGTGATTCCAGCGCAAACGCATGGCTAATCAGTGCGATCACTGCCGAAAGAATAGCCATGCGCCGCCAGCCGCTGTTTTTTTGCAGCAGGCCAGGAATGATCAGCGCGAGGCTGACAGAGTAGGCAACAAGGGCGATCAGTGCGAAAACAGGCATATAGGCGTCGACAGTTGTCTTAATAAGAAAGAGAAGCAGTATAACGTTACGTGACGCCTGCTCCAACCGTTGCATAACAACAAAGGCGCCTTCATGTTATACTCCGGCAAAATTCTGTGTATGTGTCGCCCAGGCGACCTAACGTTTCTACCCCAGGCGAGAGACAATGTTTGATAATTTAACCGATCGTTTGTCGCGCACGCTGCGCAACATCAGCGGCCGTGGACGCCTTACCGAAGAGAACATCAAGGAAACGCTGCGCGAAGTGCGCATGGCGCTGCTGGAAGCAGACGTTGCGTTGCCGGTCGTGCGTGATTTTATCAACCGCGTGAAAGAGAAAGCGGTTGGTCATGAAGTTAACAAGAGCCTGACTCCGGGTCAGGAGTTCGTCAAAATCGTCCGTAACGAGCTGGTTTCGGCGATGGGCGAAGAGAATCAGGTGCTTAACCTGGCGGCTCAGCCACCGGCCGTCGTGCTGATGGCGGGTCTGCAAGGTGCGGGTAAAACCACCAGCGTCGGTAAGCTGGGGAAATTCCTGCGCGAAAAGCACAAGAAAAAAGTGCTGGTGGTTTCGGCGGACGTGTATCGCCCGGCGGCGATCAAACAGCTGGAAACGCTGGCCGAGCAGGTTGGCGTAGACTTCTTCCCGTCCGACGTGGCGCAGAAGCCTGTTGACATCGTTAACGCGGCGCTGAAAGAGGCGAAGCTGAAATTCTACGACGTGCTGCTGGTGGATACCGCCGGTCGACTGCACGTTGACGAAGCGATGATGGACGAAATCAAGCAGGTTCATGCTTCTATCAATCCGGTAGAGACCCTGTTTGTTGTCGACGCCATGACCGGTCAGGATGCGGCAAACACCGCAAAAGCGTTTAACGAAGCCCTGCCGTTAACCGGCGTGGTGCTGACCAAAGTCGACGGCGACGCTCGCGGCGGTGCGGCGCTGTCTATTCGTCATATTACTGGTAAGCCAATTAAGTTCCTCGGCGTGGGCGAGAAAACCGAAGCGCTGGAGCCGTTCCACCCGGATCGTATTGCCTCCCGTATCCTCGGCATGGGCGACGTGCTGTCGCTGATCGAGGATATCGAAAGCAAGGTTGACCGCGCGCAGGCTGAAAAACTCGCCAGCAAGCTGAAAAAAGGTGACGGTTTCGATCTGACCGACTTCCTTGAGCAACTGCGTCAGATGAAAAACATGGGCGGTATGGCAAGCCTGATGGGTAAACTGCCGGGTATGGGGCAGATCCCGGACAACGTCAAATCCCAGATGGATGACAAAGTGCTGGTGCGTATGGAGGCAATCATCAACTCGATGACGCTGAAAGAGCGCGCGAAGCCAGAAATCATCAAAGGTTCCCGCAAGCGCCGTATCGCAGCCGGTTGCGGCATGCAGGTCCAGGACGTTAACCGCCTTCTGAAACAGTTCGACGACATGCAGCGCATGATGAAGAAAATGAAGAAAGGCGGCATGGCGAAGATGATGCGCGGCATGAAAGGCATGATGCCGCCCGGTTTTCCTGGGCGATAATCGCTTTTGAGATTGCTTTTTGCCCGAAAATGAGTAAAATTTTCGGGCTTTTAATATGACACCCGGGCTCCGTTCCTCGATGGGGCCCGGTTGTTTTATTCACACAAGAGGATGTTATGGTAACTATTCGTTTAGCACGTCACGGCGCTAAAAAGCGTCCGTTCTACCAGGTTGTTGTGACTGACAGCCGTAATGCACGCAACGGTCGCTTCATTGAGCGCGTTGGTTTCTTCAACCCACTGGCCTCTGGCGCAGAAGAAGAAACTCGTCTGGATCTGGATCGTATCGCTCACTGGGTTGGCCAGGGCGCTACTGTTTCCGATCGCGTTGCTACGCTGATCAAAGCAGCAAACAAAGCAGCTTAATCTGTCACGGTGGTCATGATGAGCAATAAAGCACCTGTTGAACCGATCGTATTGGGAAAAATGGGTTCTTGCTACGGTATCCGTGGTTGGCTCAGAGTGTTTTCCTCCACTGAAGACGCTGATAGCATTTTTGATTACCAGCCCTGGTTTATCCAGAAAGCCGGTAAGTGGGAAGAGGTCGAGCTGGAAAGCTGGCGTCACCACAATCAGGACATCATCATCAAGCTGAAAGGCATTGACGATCGAGATGCCGCGAATGCGCTGACTAATTGTGAAATTGTCGTGGATTCGTCGCAGTTGCCGCAACTGGAAGAGGGTGACTACTACTGGAAAGACCTTATGGGTTGCCAGGTAGTGACCACTGAAGGCTACAGCCTGGGGAAAGTCATCGACATGATGGAAACCGGGTCAAATGACGTTCTCGTCATTAAGGCAAACCTGAAAGATGCATTTGGCATCAAGGAGCGGTTGGTCCCGTTCCTCGATGGACAGGTTATCAAGAAAGTCGATCTCACTACTCAAACCATTGAAGTAGATTGGGATCCTGGTTTTTAAATTCTCCGGATAAACGGTAAAAGACGGCGCTATGTGGATTGGCATAATTAGCCTGTTTCCTGAAATGTTCCGCGCGATTACCGATTACGGGGTAACTGGCCGGGCAGTAAAGAATGGCCTGCTGAGCATCCAGAGCTGGAGTCCTCGTGACTTCACGCATGACCGGCACCGTACCGTGGACGATCGTCCTTACGGCGGCGGACCGGGGATGTTGATGATGGTGCAACCCTTACGGGACGCCATTCACACAGCAAAAGCCGCGGCAGGTGAAGGCGCGAAGGTGATTTATCTGTCACCTCAGGGACGCAAGCTTGATCAAGCAGGCGTGAGCGAACTGGCGACGAATCAAAAGCTGATTCTGGTCTGTGGTCGCTACGAAGGGATAGATGAGCGCGTAATTCAAACCGAGATTGACGAAGAATGGTCTATCGGCGATTACGTTCTCAGCGGTGGTGAGTTACCAGCAATGACGCTGATTGACTCCGTCGCCCGGTTTATTCCGGGGGTTCTGGGCCATGAAGCTTCGGCAACGGAAGATTCCTTTGCCGATGGATTGCTGGACTGTCCACACTATACTCGTCCTGAAGTGTTAGAAGGGATGGAAGTCCCGGCAGTGTTACTGTCTGGAAACCATGCCGAGATACGTCGCTGGCGTTTGAAGCAGTCGCTGGGCCGGACCTGGCTTAGAAGACCTGAACTTCTGGAAAACCTGGCTCTGACTGAAGAGCAAGCAAAGTTGCTGGCCGAGTTCAAAACCGAACACGCGCACCAGCAGCATGAACATGATGGGAAAGCGTAATACGCTCCCGAATATCAGTTTACCCAGGATAAGAGATTAAATTATGAGCAACATTATTAAGCAACTTGAACAAGAGCAGATGAAGCAGGACGTACCTTCCTTCCGTCCAGGTGACACCGTGGAAGTGAAAGTATGGGTTGTTGAAGGTTCCAAAAAACGTCTGCAGGCATTCGAGGGCGTGGTTATCGCTATTCGTAACCGCGGTCTGCACTCTGCATTCACTGTTCGTAAAATTTCCAACGGCGAAGGCGTTGAGCGTGTCTTCCAGACTCACTCTCCGGTAGTTGACAGCATTGCTGTTAAACGTCGTGGTGCTGTACGTAAAGCTAAACTGTACTACCTGCGTGAGCGTACTGGTAAGTCTGCTCGTATTAAAGAGCGTCTGAACTAAGATTCGCTTAAGCGACATCCTGTCAGAAAGGGCTGGCCGAAAGGCTGGCCCTTTTTTTATCTCATCGCAACTCTCGCGTTAACCCTTCCGTCATAAATCATTTACAATGTTCGCCTCTTGGGTGGAGGGTAAGTGGATAACGTACTGCATCAGCATAGCTGGAAACGCGCAGCGGCATTGACCGCGCTGTTTGCGATCCTGCTGATCGTCGTGGCGCCGCTGATCTCCGTCTCGCTGCAAAAAGATCCCATGAGCGCCATGCCGGGCATGCACCATGACATGAGCATGATGTCGATGGACGAGCATCATGGGGATATGCCGCATTCCATGCCAGTTGACCATGCGGAAGCCTGCGGCTACTGCGTGCTGTTAGCGCATGTGCCGGGCGTGATGCTGGCGCTTATCGTTCTGCTCAGCGTGGTGTTGCAGCGGCTGCGCATGAAGCCGCCTCGTCAGGCGGTCAGCCACTGGCACTTTTTCCCCTGGCTTTACCCCGATACCCGCGCGCCGCCGCGTCGGTCTGCTTTCTCCCTTTAAAACAAAATCACTCACTTTTTGCCTTAAAAAGGAAAAGTATGACTACCTGCACTCCGCGCGCGGCATGGGGAAACCTGCTGCGTCGCCTCCATTTCTATATCGGGCTGTTTGTTGGTCCGTTTATTTTCTTCGCAGCGTTGACCGGTACGCTGTATGTCGCCACGCCGCAGCTTGAAAATGCGCTGTACCATCATGCACTCCACACGGATGCCGTGGGTGAGGTGCAGCCTCTTGCTGCACAAATTGCCGCGGCCGAAAAGGCCGTAGAATCAGACCTGCGTCTGCATGCCGTTCGTCCGGGGCTGGAAGAGGGCGAAACGACCCGCGTGATGTTTGCCGACCCGGCGCTGGGTCCCTCCGAGCATCGGGCTATTTTTATTGATCCCGCCAGCCTTGAGGTTCGAGGGGATATGACTGTGTACGGCACCAGCGGGATTTTACCGCTGCGTCAGACTATCGATTATCTGCATACCTCGCTGATGCTGGGCAACCTCGGGCGCCTCTATAGCGAGTTAGCCGCCTCGTGGATGTGGGTTGCTGCCCTGGGCGGGATCGCGCTGTGGTTCTATACCCGACCGAAGCGCCGTATTAACAATCGTTTCCAGAATCGTCGTCGCCTGCATGTGATCTTAGGCTGGACGTTACTGGCGGGAATGCTGCTGTTCTCAGTCACCGGGTTAACCTGGTCACAATGGGCCGGTGGCAACGTCGATAAGCTGCGTGCAGAGATGAACTGGCTGACGCCGCAGGTAAACACCACCCTTTCCGGTGCGCCGGAAATGATGGATGAACACGCCGAACATCGTGGTCATCACGGCGGAATGTCGATGCCTGAAATGCCTGTTGAACTGTCGCTTTTTGACAGCGTATTGCAGGCCGCCCGCCAGTCAGGAATTGATGCTAACAACGTTGAGATCCGTCCGGCAAGCAGGGTCGACCAGGCCTGGACGGTGACGGAAATCGATCGCCGCTGGCCGACGCAGGTTGATGCCGTTGCCGTGGACCCCCACTCTCTGAAGGTGCTGGACAGGACTCGCTTTGGGGATTTCCCGCTGATGGCTAAACTCACCCGCTGGGGCGTGGATTTCCATATGGGGATCCTGTTTGGTCTGGCAAATCAGCTGCTGCTCATCGCGTTTGGCGTTGCGCTGTGCGTGCTGATTATCTGGGGATACCGGATGTGGTGGATGCGTCGTCCTGCGACGTCAGCCGCGAACCCGGTACAGACGCTCTGTCAAAGCTGGCTGGCATTGCCGCTGTGGGGAAGGGGAGTGACGTTCATGATAAGCCTCCTGCTGGGGCTGGCGTTGCCGGTAATGGGCGTCAGTCTGGCGGCATTTATCGTGATTGACTGGCTGCGCTGGCGAGCGGCTTCAGGCGTGTCGCTCGCCGGCACATCCGCTAAATAGCCTTAAGGCGTGCTGATAACTACCGCAACACGGCGGTTTTCAGCGCGCCCTTGCGCAGTACGGTTGCTGCTGAGAGGGTATTTTTTGCCTAAACCCCGCGTAGTGAGGTTGCTGCGCGGGATGTTCGCGCCCTTCGCCCAGGCATCCGCTACAACATTGGCACGTTTTAACGAAAGCGCTTCGTTGTAGCTCTCTTCGCCATAGTTATCCGTATGGCCGTCCATCCGGGCGTGATTCAGACCGGTTGCCGCCAGACGTGAGGCCATAGTCTGGATCTGCGTTTCACTTTCCGGACGCAGTCTGGCGTCATTTTTATCAAACAGGATCTTATCCGACAGGCCCAGGGACCAGTCGCCATTCAGTTCGTTAAAGCCGTAGGACTTCATGGCCGCGATTTGCTCTGGTGTGAATTTACCCTCCGGCGTCTGGCACCCGGACATAACCAGAGATGCCAGTAACAACGGCGCGATGTATCGCTTCAACATATCGTCTTCCTTTCAGGGTATTGTTTTCGAACGCTGGTTTTTGACCAGGTACATATTGCGATCGGCTTGCTCAAGTAATGCCTCGACGGAGGCATTTTCCCACGCCAGAGCAAAGCCAATGCTGAGTGACATTGATGCTGTGTGTCCGTTATGCAGATCAAACGGACGGATAAATTGCTGCGACAGCGCAGCGCAAATATATTCGACCTCACGCGCGGTGTGGACGCCATAAAGGATCATGGCAAACTCGTCGCCGCCAAGACGGTAAGACTGATGACGTTTTTCGCCAAATTCGACCATCCTTTTTGCGGCTTCGATCAGTACGCAGTCACCCGCGGCATGGCCCCAGGTATCGTTAATAAACTTGAAGTTATCACCGTCCAGGAAGAGCAGGGCAGAATTGGTCTTTGCCGAAGCGTCATTCATTAAGGCCGCAATGTTGTTGCGAAACGCGGCGCGGTTTGCAAGCCCCGTGAGCGGATCGTGCATGGCGGTACGCAACAGTTGAGCATTTTTCGCCTGTAGCTTGAGCTGCCACTCTTCCATTTCATCCAGCAGGCTGTTGAAGTCTTCACCAAATTGGTGGAACTCTTCAATGCGGCCTTCCGTTACCCGGCGAGAGAAGTTGCGGTTGGTACGGACGTCATGCACAACGTCAGTGATGTTTTGCATTTCAACAACCATGCCATGATGTAGCGAGCGGGTGATGGTCAATGCGACGGCAGAGGCAAAAAGAATGCAGCCGGTGAGGACCGCAAATGAGAGCCAGATAAAGTGGCTAATCAGGCTGTCTCGTGCGGTCAGACGAATTTCGCCAATCACATTACCGTTATGTATGATGGGCTGTGCGACAGGAACAGGGAACAACCACCGGTTGACCAGCGCGCCCAGCGTGTCGGTATTATCCGCCGGGTTCCACGACCACCAGGCAAACCGTTTATGATGTGCATTAAGCACTTCCGCCACAGCAAATTGCCCCTGCTTGCCGAGGGTCGCCAGCGTTTCATTTGCCGCCACGGCATCGTTGAACACCAGAGAAGCCTCAAGGCTGTGGCTCATGGTGGCGCCGGTGAGTTCGAGGTTTTTTTGCGCGTATTGCTTTAATGTCACCACGGAAGCGAAACACAGCAGCAACCATATAAACGTCATCGTTATAATGACGCTTATCATGCTGATTCGCCGCAACGTTCTTTTAAACGTCGGACGCGGTGTTGGTGTGACTTCCTTATTCATGCTTCTTATTCCGTGCGAGCATTAATACATCCGGATTGACTCTTACGCCACTGCGCGTCAGCGCATCCAGATTTACGGAAAACCTGACCTTGTTGTGCTCTATTATCAGACAAAATGCGCTGCCAATAACGCATTCAGGATTTTGCTCTGACATTAATAGCAACGCCTGGCCCTGATAGTGACTTATTATTTCCTGTTGTTTTGCCGGTGATTCACTCCCGAAATAGAGGGCATCGCACCTTGCTGTGAGTGCTTCCCGATCGCTATGCACAATGACAGGACTATAGGGCAACGGGTTATTTACATCTTCACTGCTGAGCGCCTGTCTGTAACGGGAAGAGGCATAAATACAGAGCTTAGGCTGGCCGGAAAGTGCTGGCCATCGGGTGTAGCTTACAATACCAGAAACAATCGAACGTACCGATTTATCCGTTTCCGTGAGCGAGCCTGCCCTTGCAGGGTTCACCAAAATGAACAGCATTAGCGCCAGGGGGAGGTGAAGCAAAGCGATCAAGAATGTATTTCTCATCAGAATCCGCCAAACCGCCCCGGAAATAGATGCCCTTATGAATTTCCGGCAGAATACCATTCTTTCTCAAAGCCGTCATTATGTCAGAAATATCCCTGTCTTGACCTAAGCTAAATCTTACAGAGCACGATATTCAAAGTAATTTAGGCAGGCTCAATTAAGTCTGCTGGAATTCATACTTTTATTCATTTTTTGTTGCCAGAATTTATGTAGCCACGCAACTTTCCCTCAATTCACCCGAGGATAATTAAGCTAACGGCCAGCACCGGGATAGCGTGCCTGGTGTGAGCGTAGACTGGCGTTAAAAGCGTATGTGTAATTTTATGTTTACGATTTTAACCTGTGATTTGGCATTTAAATGGCTACTGTAAAATAATCTGTACGTATTTTGGATTGAAATCTTTACTTGATGTGTTATCGTTGTGTCACCTCTTCGAGGAAAACCACTATCGCAAACGAGTTTTACAGGATCGCAATCATGCAAAAAGACGCGCTGAACAACGTACATATCACTGACGAACAGGTGTTAATCACCCCGGATCAACTGAAGGCGGAATTCCCGCTGAGCGTCGCGCAGGAAGCTCAGATTGAGCACTCTCGCCAGACCATTTCTGACATTATCGCAGGCCGCGATCCGCGCCTGCTGGTGGTATGTGGTCCTTGCTCCATTCACGATCCTGAAACCGCCATTGAGTACGCTCGTCGATTTAAAGCATTAGCGGAGGAGGTCAGCGATAGCCTCTATCTGGTGATGCGCGTCTATTTTGAAAAGCCACGTACAACGGTTGGCTGGAAAGGGTTGATTAACGATCCGCACATGGATGGCTCGTTTGATGTGGAAGCGGGCCTGAAGATTGCGCGTCGCCTGCTGGTGGAGCTGGTCAGCATGGGGCTGCCGCTGGCAACCGAAGCGCTGGATCCGAACAGCCCGCAGTACCTCGGCGATCTGTTTAGCTGGTCTGCGATTGGGGCGCGCACCACCGAGTCACAAACCCACCGCGAGATGGCGTCTGGCCTGTCTATGCCGGTTGGTTTTAAAAACGGTACAGACGGCAGCCTGGCCACGGCGATTAACGCCATGCGCGCCGCCGCTATGCCCCATCGTTTTGTCGGGATCAACCAGGCGGGCCAGGTATGCCTGCTGCAAACGCAGGGCAATCCGGACGGGCATGTGATCCTGCGCGGTGGTAAAGCGCCAAACTACAGCCCGGCGGATGTCGCGCAGTGTGAAAAAGAGATGGAACAGGCGGGACTGCGTCCGGCGCTGATGGTAGATTGCAGTCATGGTAATTCGAATAAAGATTACCGTCGCCAGCCTGCAGTTGCAGAATCTGTGATTGCACAGATTAAAGATGGTAACCGTTCAATTATCGGCCTGATGATTGAAAGTAATATTCATGAAGGCAATCAGTCATCGGAACAGCCGCGTAGCGCGATGAAGCCCGGCGTCTCGGTCACGGATGCTTGCATCAGCTGGGAAACCACTGATGCGCTACTGCGTGAGATCCACAAAGATTTGAACGGCCAGCTGGCGACGCGTCTGGCATAAGAGGATAGTTATGGTTGCTGAATTGACCGCATTACGCGATCAAATTGATGAAGTGGATAAGGCGTTGCTGGACCTGCTGGCGCGCCGCATGGCACTGGTTGCTGAGGTCGGCGAAGTTAAAAGCAAATACGGCCTGCCAATTTACGTTCCGGAGCGTGAGGCCTCTATGCTCGCCTCCCGCCGTAAAGAGGCACAGGCGCTGGGCGTTTCACCGGACTTAATTGAAGATGTCCTGCGTCGTGTGATGCGGGAATCCTATTCCAGCGAAAACGACAAGGGCTTCAAAACTCTCTGTCCGTCGCTGCGTCCGGTGGTGATTGTCGGTGGCGGCGGCCAGATGGGGCGTCTGTTTGAAAAAATGCTGACGCTTTCTGGCTATCAGGTGCGCATCCTGGAAAAAGAGGACTGGCCGCATGCGCCGGAACTCATGAAGGATGCCGGAATGGTTATCGTCAGCGTACCGATTCATGTGACGGAGCAGATTATCGCGAAACTTCCTCCGCTGCCGGAAGATTGCATTCTGGTGGATCTGGCGTCCGTTAAAAATGGCCCTCTACAGGCAATGCTGGCGGCGCACACCGGGCCCGTGCTTGGGTTACACCCGATGTTTGGCCCGGACAGCGGCAGCCTGGCGAAGCAGGTAGTGGTTTATTGCGACGGTCGTCAGCCGGAAGCGTATCAGTGGTTCCTGGAACAGATTCAGGTCTGGGGGGCACGTTTGCACCGTATCAGTGCGGTTGAGCACGATCAGAACATGGCGTTTATTCAGGCGCTGCGCCACTTTGCAACCTTCGCCTATGGTCTGCACCTGGCGGAAGAGAACGTTCAGCTTGAACAATTGCTGGCGCTTTCCTCGCCAATCTATCGTCTGGAGCTGGCGATGGTCGGGCGACTGTTTGCCCAGGATCCACAGCTTTACGCCGACATCATCATGTCGTCTGAAAATAACCTGGCGCTGATCAAGCGCTACTATCAGCGTTTTGGCGAAGCGATCACCTTGCTGGAACACGGCGATAAACAAGCGTTTATCGACAGTTTCCGTAAAGTGGAGCACTGGTTCGGTGATTACGCCACGCGATTCCAGAGTGAAAGCCGCACGCTGTTGCGCCAGGCAAATGACAGTCGCCAGTAATCTGATGATGTATATACTAAAAGCCAGCAATGCTGGCTTTTTTCATTTTGGGGAACTGTCATGGCTGAACCGCAGCTGCTGTTGAACTATACCGGGCATCTGCCCGAATGCCCGACGTGGAGTGCTGAAGAGAAGGCGCTCTACTGGGCGGATATTCTGGAAGGGGAGATTCATCGGTACCATCTGCCCACCGCGGAACACTCGGTGCTCTCATTCCATGAAGAAGTTGGGTGTTTTGCCCTGCGTGAACGCGGCGGATTTATCGTCGCGATGCGAAACGCCATCTGGCTGACCGATAAACACGGCCTGCTCCAGCGTAAGGTTTGCGATAACCCGTCCAACCCGCAGCTTGCACGCTTTAACGATGGAGGCACCGACCATCAGGGACGGTTTTATGCGGGCACGTTCTGGGGGCCGGGAGATTATAACGGCGCCATGTTGATGCGTATCGACAACGACCTGACACCGAAAGTGATCCAGTGCGATATTCAGGGGCATAACGGTTTAGCGTTTAGTCCTGACAAACGGTGGATGTTTACTTCTGATACGCCGAACGGTGTGATTTACCGTACGCCGTTTGATGAGCAGGGGGAACCCGGTAAGCGCGAAGAGTTTCGCCGTTTTAGCGAGGGAGAGGGTATACCCGACGGAGCGGCAATGGATGAGGAAGGCTGCTACTGGAGCGCACTGTTTGACGGCTGGCGTATCGCACGGTTTTCACCGCAAGGCGAACAGCTGGAAGAATACCGGCTGCCGGTACGCTGCCCGACAATGGTCTGCTTTGGCGGCGACGATATGAAAACGCTGTTTATCACCACCACGCGGGAAAATATGGAGGCGGAAGAGCTGGCGAAATACCCGCTTTCCGGTGCCATCTTCACCCTGCCTGTAAATGTGGCAGGGATGAAGAAAAGCCGCTTTATCGAACATTAAGCCGGATCGACCGGGACCACGTTTTCGCTCGGATAGCAGCCCAGTACTTTCATGGAGCGTGTGATCTCGCCCAGTTCGCGCAGGGCTTTCTGCATGGATGCAGACTCCAGGTTGGCCTGAACGTCGAGATAGAACATCTCTTCCCACGGGTTGCCATGTATTGGGCGGGATTCCAGCTTCGTCATGATCAGGTTGTGATTACGCAGCACCAGCAGCGCTTCAACCAGCGCACCCGCCTGCTGGCCGGTCGCCATCAGCAGGGTGGTTTTCGCCGGGACCTGGTCCGACACGTTGATGGCCTTGCGGGCAAGAACCACGAAACGGGTGATATTTTGCGTCTGGTTGGCCAGATTGCGTTCCAGCACCTGTAAGCCATACAGCGCGCCGCCCGCTTCGCTACCGAGTGCCGCGACGGCAGGAGAGTTTGCCTGCGCCACTTTTTCCATCGCCGCCGAGGTGCTTTCGGTGTACTCAATTTTCCAGTGCGGATAACGGTTCAGGAACTGGCTGCACTGCTGGAACGGCTGCGGGTGGCTGTACACCGTTTCGATCTGACTCAGATCGGTTGAGCCAGAGACCAGCACGCAGTGATCGATAGGAATAGTCAGCTCACCGACCAGCGACAGGCTGGTGTGCTGGAGCAGATCGTAAACATCGTTGATGGCGCCGGAACTGGTGTTCTCAATAGGCACCACGGCGTAATCTGCCTGGCCGGTTTCGACCTGGTTGAAGATGTCTGCAAATTTTGCACAACCGCTCTCAATGAACTCTTCGAAATGACGGGCTGCGTACTGGCGAGCCGCCAGGTGAGAATAAGAACCTTTCGGGCCGAGGAAAGCGATCCGAGCAGAGTGCGGGTTGGTTTTGTTCAGATGCTGCTGGAGCAGGGCCTGTTGCGTCAGAACGGAATCTTCAATGATGAGCTGGAACAGGCGGGTGATGTAGTGGGCATCAAGATGATGCGCTTTGCCGAGCTGTATCAACCGTTCCAGTAAATCACGCTCGCGATCGATATCGCGCACCGGCCGATGAGAATCCAGCTTGGCTTTGCCCACTTCAATGGCGAGCGCGCGGCGTTCTGCCAGCAGGGCCAGTAACTTTTCGTCGAGTGCACTGATTTTTACGCGTAAATCCAGGAGCGGGTTTTCCGGTGTCATAGTGTTGTCTGTCTCATTTTATCGTTATCAATAAAAAAGGCCTCCCGGTGTGGGAGGCCTTGTTGTTCGTCTTCGCATTCTTTATCACACGACGAAACGCCTCCCGGTCAGGGGAAGGTAAAAAAGAATGCGAAGAAAAACGGCGTCTGTTTCATTAGGTCATCCTGAAATTGATAGGGTTAAAGTACCTGTACTGTTTTGATCCTGTCAATAAAAAACGCGCCCGAAGGCGCGTTGTCGGTACACTCAATTTAAAGGATTACTCTTCTTCAACTTCTTCCGCGAAGCTGGCGTCTTTCACCGATGTTGTGGCGCGACGGGCTTCACCTTTGTGTTGCACTTTATTGAGCTGCCGTTCCAGCTTGTTGATCAAATCGTTAATTGCGGTGTACATATCCTCGTGTTTAGCGCTGGCGACCAGATGGCCGTTTGGAGTATTGATAGTTGCATCAGCGACGAAACCCTGCGGCTCCTTGGACAGGATGATATGTGGATTAATCAAATGTGTTTGCCATTTATCCAGTTTGGCGAGACGGTCTGCGACGTGCTGGCGGATTGCCGGAGTAATTTCCATTTGTTTACTGGTAATGTTCATTGTCATAAATTTTACCTCTTGTCTTTCCGTCTTGGTGATTCCAGCATACCCGACCTAATGTCAAAATGTGTGATTTAGATCACGTTATTTTGTCGGTTTTTGTCAGGGAATCTTTTTTGTGAGGCAGGGCAGGAAGAGGTGAGATTTACCTTGTCGAAGCCAGCAATTGCGGTCATAGTTGACTGGATGTGTTGAAGCTAAACCGCTTCAGCGTAAGTCTGAAAGAATAAAAAAACGGCAGCCTGAGGGCTGCCGTTATGCGTTGTAGCGGTATCAGGTGTTGCTGCTGTTCGCGGCGATGATTTTCGCCACTTTGTCAGCCTGAGCCGTCATCTGCATCTGGCGATACGCATTCTCCATCAGCTTCAGGCCATCACGCGTGGCCTGGGTATCTGGATAATCACGCAGCATGCCTTCTACACGGTTAACCACGGCAACCCATGCGCCACGGCGAGTGTAGTATTCCGCGACGGAGTACTCGTATTTCGCCAGACGATCTTTCAGGAACACCAGACGCTTAGTGGCATCGGTAATGTACTGGCTGTTCGGGTAGCTACGCACCAGTTTGGAGAAGTCATTGAAAGCATCACGCGCATGTTGCGGGTCACGGTCAGAACGATCCACCCCGAAGAAGCCCTGCAATGCACTGTCATCCAGCGCCATGTTAGTCAGGCCGCGCATGTACATCACGTAATCGATGTTAGGATGGGTAGGGTTCAGACGCATGAAACGATCGATCGTTGCCTGAGCCAGCGGCAGATCGGCATTTTTATAGTAGGCGTAGATCAGATCTAACTGTACCTGCTGTGAATACGGACCAAACGGATAGCGATTATCCAACGCTTCCAGTTGCGTTATCGCCTGTTTCCAGTTACCGTCCTGCAACTTTTGTTGTGCAGTCGCATAGATTTCATTCGGCGGATTGTCAGGGACCTGTTCATTCGAACCGGAGCAGCCCACCAAAGCCAGGCTCAACGTGGCCGCTGCCACCAGATATTTCATGCGCGTCATGACGTTTTGACTTTCCTCAAATGTTTGTCCGGGAGAAACTCAGTTCCTGCTCCCGATTAAGACCAGCTACAATAGCACACTATATTAAACGGCAAAGCCGTAAAACCCAACGTTAAACGAAGAAGCAGTTTATGGCACAACGAGTAGAACTCACCGCAACAGTCTCCGAAAATCAGCTCGGTCAACGCTTAGATCAGGCTTTGGCCGAATTGTTCCCTGATTATTCGCGTTCACGTATAAAAGAATGGATCCTTGACCAGCGCGTGCTGGTAAACGGCAAGATCTGGGACAAACCAAAAGAGAAAGTGTTTGGTGGGGAAGCTGTCGCCATCAATGCTGAAATCGAAGAGGAAGTCCGCTTCGAGCCGCAGGATATCCCGCTGGATATCGTCTACGAAGATGACGATATTCTGGTCATCAACAAACCGCGTGACTTTGTTGTCCATCCGGGCGCGGGTAATCCTGACGGTACGGTACTTAACGCACTCCTTCATTATTACCCGCCGATAGCTGACGTACCGCGTGCCGGTATCGTTCACCGTCTGGATAAAGACACCACGGGTCTGATGGTGGTGGCGAAGACGATCCCCGCCCAGACTCGACTGGTGGAATCTTTGCAGCTGCGCGAAATCACCCGTGAGTATGAAGCGGTGGCGATTGGTCATATGACCTCTGGCGGCACGGTGGAAGAGCCGATTAGTCGTCATCCAACCAAGCGTACGCATATGTCCGTACACCCGATGGGTAAACCGGCGGTAACCCATTACCGCATCATGGAACATTTCCGTATTCATACGCGCCTGCGTCTGCGTCTGGAAACCGGGCGTACTCACCAGATCCGCGTGCACATGGCGCATATTACCCATCCGCTGGTGGGTGACCCTGTTTACGGCGGTCGTCCGCGTCCACCAAAGGGCGCATCGGATGAATTCATCTCCGTGCTGCGTAAATTCGATCGCCAGGCGCTGCATGCGACGATGCTACGTCTTTACCACCCAATCACCGGAATTCAGATGGAATGGCATGCGCCTATCCCACAGGATATGGTGGAACTTATCGACGCGATGCGCGCAGATTTCGAAGAACATAAGGATCACGTGGACTGGTTATGACCAAACTGATTGTCCCGGAGTGGCCGCTGCCTGAAGGCGTGGCCGCCTTTAGCTCGACCCGTATCGGTGGCGTGAGCCAGGGTGCGTGGGCGTCTTTGAACCTCGGTGCGCACTGTGGCGATAACCTGGAGCACGTCAAAGAGAACCGTAAACGCCTCTTTGCTGCGGGAAACCTTCCTTCAAAACCGGTCTGGCTTGAGCAGGTGCACGGTAAAGCGGTGCTGAAGCTTACGGGTGAGCCCTATGCGTCTAAACGCGCCGATGCTTCGTACAGCAATACGCCGGGAACGGTTTGCGCGGTGATGACCGCTGATTGCCTGCCGGTGTTGTTTTGTAACCGTGCCGGTACGGAGATTGCAGCAGCGCATGCGGGCTGGCGTGGCCTGTGTGAAGGCGTGCTGGAAGAGACCGTTGCCTGCTTCCAGGACGATTCTGCAAATCTCATCGCCTGGCTTGGCCCGGCGATTGGCCCGCAGGCATTTGAAGTGGGGCCTGAGGTTCGGCAAGCTTTTATGGAAAAAGATCCTCAGGCGGTTAATGCGTTTGTGGCGTCCGGCGATAAATATCTGGCCGATATTTATCAGCTTGCCCGCCAGCGCCTTAATAATGTCGGCGTGACCCAGATCTTCGGCGGAGATCGCTGTACATTCACCGAAAAGGGTGATTTTTTCTCCTGGCGCCGTGACAAGACGACAGGCCGTATGGCAAGTTTCATTTGGCTGATATAACCTAAAGAATCAAGACGATCCGGTACGCGCCGTTTTCTTTTCACATAATTCAGGTTATTAACCTTGAATAATTGAGGGATGACCTCATTTAATCTCCAGTAGCAAATTTGACCTGTTATGGGAGGAGTTATGCGTCTGGATCGTCTTACTAATAAATTCCAGCTTGCTCTCGCCGATGCCCAGTCCCTCGCACTGGGGCACGACAACCAATTTATCGAACCTCTTCATTTAATGAGCGCCTTGCTGAATCAGGAAGGGGGATCGGTACGTCCTTTGTTAACGTCCGCTGGCATTAATGCCGGCCAGTTACGCACCGCCATCGATCAGGCGCTGAGTCGTTTACCGCAGGTAGAAGGTACCGGTGGCGACGTACAGCCGTCACAGGATCTGGTGCGTGTACTGAACCTTTGCGACAAGCTGGCGCAAAAACGTGGGGACAACTTTATTTCGTCAGAGCTGTTTGTTCTGGCGGCGCTTGAATCACGCGGTACCTTAACCGACCTGCTGAAATCCGCCGGTGCAACCACCGCTAATGTGACCCAGGCGATTGAGAAAATGCGCGGAGGTGAAAGCGTGAACGACCAGGGAGCCGAAGACCAACGTCAGGCTTTGAAAAAATTTACGGTCGATCTGACCGAACGTGCCGAGCAGGGCAAACTTGACCCGGTAATCGGTCGCGACGAAGAAATTCGCCGGACTATTCAGGTACTGCAACGCCGTACCAAAAACAACCCGGTGCTGATTGGTGAGCCTGGCGTCGGTAAAACCGCCATCGTTGAAGGGCTGGCGCAGCGTATCGTTAATGGCGAAGTGCCCGAAGGGCTGAAAGGCCGTCGCGTACTGGCGCTGGATATGGGCGCGCTGGTGGCCGGGGCGAAATACCGCGGTGAATTTGAAGAGCGTCTGAAAGGCGTGCTGAACGATCTGGCGAAACAGGAAGGCAACGTCATCCTGTTTATTGACGAACTGCACACTATGGTGGGGGCAGGTAAAGCTGACGGCGCAATGGATGCAGGGAACATGCTGAAACCTGCGCTGGCACGTGGTGAACTTCACTGCGTCGGTGCCACTACGCTGGACGAGTATCGTCAGTACATTGAAAAAGATGCCGCGCTGGAGCGACGCTTCCAGAAGGTGTTCGTCGCAGAACCAAGCGTTGAAGATACCATCGCGATTTTGCGTGGTCTGAAAGAGCGTTATGAGCTGCACCATCATGTGCAGATCACTGACCCGGCCATCGTTGCGGCGGCGACGCTTTCGCATCGTTACATTGCCGACCGTCAGTTGCCGGATAAAGCCATCGACCTTATCGATGAAGCGGCGTCCAGCATCCGTATGCAGATTGACTCGAAACCGGAAGAGCTGGACCGACTCGATCGCCGCATTATTCAGCTCAAGCTGGAACAGCAGGCATTGAACAAAGAGTCTGATGAAGCGAGTAAGAAACGCCTCGATATGCTCAACGAAGAGCTGGATGAGAAAGAGCGTCAGTATTCTGAGCTGGAAGAAGAGTGGAAAGCAGAGAAAGCCTCCCTCTCTGGCACCCAGACAATCAAGGCGGAGCTGGAGCAGGCGAAAATTGCCATTGAGCAGGCGCGTCGCGTAGGGGACCTGGCGCGGATGTCCGAGCTACAGTACGGCAAGATCCCTGAGCTGGAAAAACAGCTTGAGATCGCCACGCAGTCGGAAGGCAAAACCATGCGTCTGTTGCGTAATAAAGTGACGGACGCCGAGATTGCCGAAGTGCTGGCGCGCTGGACGGGGATTCCTGTAGCTCGCATGATGGAAAGTGAACGCGAAAAACTGCTGCGTATGGAGCAGGATCTGCATCAGCGCGTCATTGGCCAGAACGAAGCGGTCGAAGCGGTATCTAACGCCATTCGTCGTAGCCGTGCGGGGCTGTCCGATCCGAATCGTCCCATCGGCTCGTTCCTGTTCCTGGGGCCAACCGGTGTCGGTAAAACCGAGCTGTGTAAAGCGCTGGCTAACTTTATGTTCGACAGCGATGACGCGATGGTGCGTATCGATATGTCCGAGTTTATGGAGAAACACTCTGTCTCGCGTCTGGTCGGTGCGCCTCCGGGATATGTCGGTTATGAAGAGGGCGGTTACCTGACGGAAGCGGTTCGTCGTCGTCCTTATTCCGTCATCCTGCTGGATGAAGTGGAAAAGGCACACCCTGATGTGTTTAACATCCTGTTGCAGGTGCTGGATGATGGACGCCTGACGGACGGGCAGGGGAGAACGGTCGACTTCCGTAACACGGTGGTGATCATGACCTCGAACCTGGGTTCCGATTTGATTCAGGAACGCTTCGGTGAGCTGGATTACAGCCATATGAAAGATCTGGTGCTGGGTGTGGTCAGCCAAAACTTCCGTCCGGAGTTCATCAACCGTATTGATGAAGTGGTCGTGTTCCATCCGCTGGGTGAGAAACACATTGCGTCGATTGCGCAGATCCAGTTGCAGCGTCTGTACAAGCGTCTGGAAGAGCGTGGGTATGAAATCCACATCTCGGATGATGCGCTGAAACTGCTGAGCGAGAATGGTTACGATCCTGTTTATGGCGCGCGTCCGTTAAAACGTGCAATCCAGCAGCAGATCGAAAACCCGCTGGCGCAGCAAATCCTCTCCGGGGAGCTGGTTCCGGGCAAAGTTATCCGTCTGGAAGCCAACGAAGACCGAATTGTGGCAGTGCAGTAAGCCACAAAACGCAAAAACGGGCCGCTTGCGGCTCGTTTTTGTTTAAAAACCAGGCAAGAATTAAGGTCTGAGATGTGTTTTGCCTGGAAAGTGAGCAGTCAGTAAATAATTTTCACTTTGCACTTGCAGCCTCAGAATAACTCCCTATAATGCGCCTCCAGTGACACGGAACAACGGCACGCAAGCCGCCGGGTCAGCAGAGAAAAGCAAAATAAACGCTTGACTCTGAAGCGGGAAAGCGTAATATGCACACCCCGCGCCGCAGCGAAAACGTAGCGGCACTGCTCTTTAACAATTTATCAGACAATCTGTGTGGGCACTCAAAGTGACATGGATTCTTAATGTCCTCGGACACTAAATGAATACCAAGTCTCAACGAGTGAACACGTAATTCATTACGAAGTTTAATTCATTGAGCATCAAACTTTTAAATTGAAGAGTTTGATCATGGCTCAGATTGAACGCTGGCGGCAGGCCTAACACATGCAAGTCGAACGGTAACAGGAAGCAGCTTGCTGCTTTGCTGACGAGTGGCGGACGGGTGAGTAATGTCTGGGAAACTGCCTGATGGAGGGGGATAACTACTGGAAACGGTAGCTAATACCGCATAACGTCGCAAGA
>NZ_JBLVYK010000300.1:0-267 GCF_048284255.1 Enterobacter cloacae complex sp.6700776
TCTATAAAAGGGATAGCCTTATATGTGATTAATTTCTTTAGGGTAGAAAGACCTATTCTATTATTGGCTCTATCTGGCTCTTCTATTCCTGCCTCTGCTCGCCAATACTTAATTAACTCTTTAAATTCCGTGACCAATTCATCATCCGAATATTCCTCCAGATTACACTTGATAACTATTTCACCACCAAAAGATTCATTCAGATAGTCAACATTAACAATTGGAGAGAAAATACTATTACTCTGAACCTCTACTATGCCTTTACTT
>NZ_JBLVYK010000301.1:0-267 GCF_048284255.1 Enterobacter cloacae complex sp.6700776
GTGGCAAATGGCCCAAACAGCACTACGCGTTTACCGTCCAGAACGCGGGTATCGATATGCGGAACCGACATCGGTGGTGCGCCAACGGATGCTTTACCGTAAACCTTCGCCAGATGGTGATTAACCACGTCCGGGTTTTCCGAAACAAGGAACTGTCCGCCCACCGGGAAACCGGCGTAGTCTTTCGCTTCCGGAATCCCCGATTCCTGTAACAGCTTCAGCGCCGCACCGCCCGCGCCGATAAAGACAAATTTGGCGCGGATGTTC
>NZ_JBLVYK010000302.1:0-267 GCF_048284255.1 Enterobacter cloacae complex sp.6700776
GTTGTTGAGGTTAAGCACCAGGACCGGCAGCTCATACTGCAGCGCAGTGGAGAGTTCCTGAATGTTCATCTGGATACTGCCGTCACCGGTCACGCAGACCACCATTTCGTCCGGCAGAGCCATTTTGACCCCCAGCGCAGCCGGTAGGCCAAAGCCCATGGTGCCGAGACCACCGGAGTTAATCCAGCGCCGCGGTTTATCGAAGGGGTAATACAGGGCGGCGAACATCTGATGCTGACCCACATCGGAAGTGACGTAGGCATCGCC
>NZ_JBLVYK010000303.1:0-267 GCF_048284255.1 Enterobacter cloacae complex sp.6700776
CCACACCGCTGGCGTTCAGCGCGTAGGCTTCGATATCGTCGGTCGGGTCATACGTGGACTTGTCACGCTTGCTCCACTCCGTGCCGCCGGACTGCGTGATGTTATTCTCCTCACTGCGGCCCATATCCACCTCAACCGGATCGAAGGCTTCACCGGTCATGGTGTATTTGCCCTTAAGCACGGCAGAAATTGCCTGCATCTCTTCGACCTGAGCAATGGCCAGCTCTTCGTCACGCATGTTCTGCATGATGATGCGACGGCGGCGGT
>NZ_JBLVYK010000304.1:0-266 GCF_048284255.1 Enterobacter cloacae complex sp.6700776
TCCGGCCCCAGCTCCATCCCCTGACGGCGGGTCTTGCCGGCGTTTTTATAACTGGTGCGCCCGCCGCTGCTGCTGTCGACCACAATCTCATTATCGGTATTGGTCTGGAACAGGGCGGCGGTGAACAGCCCATTGCCGATCCGCGTCTTGCTGCCGATCTCCACCGTGTCGTTGGTGGAGGGTTTCAGGCCGAAGTTGAGGCCGCTCTGGTTATCGGAGCGGTAGGAGAGTTCGTTAATGGTTGGCGTCTCGAAGCCGCGGCCGGC
>NZ_JBLVYK010000305.1:0-266 GCF_048284255.1 Enterobacter cloacae complex sp.6700776
ACCCCGTCCTGGCGGTTGGCAATCTCTTCCTCTTTAATATCAATAAAAGTCCGCAGGCGCAGGTCCTTAATACGAATAATGGCGTCTGGTTGAGACATTGCAGGCTTCCTCCGTGGTGTAAGTCCTGCAATCATACAACAAAGCGCGACGGGCGAGCAGGGGGTTAATAAAGCTGAATTTTTAACATCGCTTCCGCCGTTGCCGGCCGCTGCTTAATGCGCTCATACCAGTTGTGCACCGCCGGATAGTTCGCCAGATCGATACGC
>NZ_JBLVYK010000306.1:0-266 GCF_048284255.1 Enterobacter cloacae complex sp.6700776
GCTACGCGGTCATGGCGAACGGCGGCTTCCTGGTGGACCCGTGGTTTATCAGCAAAATTGAAAACGATCAGGGCGGCGTGATTTTCGAAGCGAAACCGAAAGTAGCCTGCCCGGAATGCGATATTCCGGTGATTTACGGTGATACGCAGAAATCGAACGTGCTGGAAAATAACGATGTTGAAGATGTCGCTATCTCCCGCGAGCAGCAGAATGTTTCTGTACCAATGCCGCAGCTGGAGCAGGCAAATCAGGCGTTAGTGGCGAAG
>NZ_JBLVYK010000307.1:0-266 GCF_048284255.1 Enterobacter cloacae complex sp.6700776
TCTCCGACTTGCAAGCCTAACGGAGTATTTCGCTCATAAATAGCCAAAGCAGACAAATGAACGGGTTTGCTACCTTTTCCAGATTCATTTGAGTCTATGTCATAACTAATATGAACCCTAGCAGAAACTATTCCCTCAAGCGTTTGCAATGATTGTTCTAAACGCTGCTCAATTGCAGAATATAGACGAGCTTTCTCTGCTGTAGGTGAAGATACCAACGAATCAGTTGGCGACATTTGAGCAATTTCCATTCTAGGGTGCGGAGG
>NZ_JBLVYK010000308.1:0-265 GCF_048284255.1 Enterobacter cloacae complex sp.6700776
CCTTTGTAAAAGACTTTGAAAAAGCCCTGAAATCGAACGTGAAGTTTTACTGAAAAAGAGGGGGAGAAATCCCCCTTAATCCTCCCATTTTTTACTGATAAACATCAAATATATGAGGTGTATTATGTGGAAACGTGGCGAAAACAAAGTGATTCTGATGGGGCGTGCTGGCAAAGATGCAGAAGTGCGTTACACCCCAAACAGAACGGCCATTGCGAGCCTGACGCTGGCTACAGAAATCAGCTACAGCGACAACGAAGGGAAG
>NZ_JBLVYK010000309.1:0-265 GCF_048284255.1 Enterobacter cloacae complex sp.6700776
GTGTATTGGGATCTTTGTGTCTGATGGGGATATGATATTCATCGCAGTTCATAATTGCATTAATCCCTTTGTCTTCACCCATCAACTGTGTTAGTTTTTGTTTTTGGTCATATACTGGTGTTTTAAAAAAACAGGTATTAATATTACTTGCTTGTGAAATGGGCGTGATATTTATAGGTGAATTATGGGTATTTATTGATGGAGGAAGCATGTTTATTTCCGTTAAAAAGTTTGGCAGTTTCTTTGTGGCTGACGTATATTGTAT
>NZ_JBLVYK010000030.1:0-20498 GCF_048284255.1 Enterobacter cloacae complex sp.6700776
TCCCTGCGTTGGAACGCTGACTGCCAGTACTATTTCAACTGAGATTGGCGACGGGAAGCAGTACGCCAGCAGCCGTGACTTTGCGGCGGCAACAGGGCTGGTACCCCGACAGTACAGCACGGGAGGTCGGACGACATTGTTAGGGATTAGCAAGCGGGGCAACAAAAAGATCCGAACTTTGTTGGTTCAGTGTGCCAGGGTATTCATACAAAAACTGGAACACCAGTCTGGCAAGTTGGGGTCGGTTCCGGCTGAGGGCGAAATGACACCCTAAGCGTTAGCTCTGTGTCGTTGCACGATGTCAGCGACGGTATTCTTGCTGATACCGAGCTCGCGTGCGATCCAGCGATAGCTGCGTCCCTCGGCCCTCATCGCAACCACCTTAGGCAAAAGTCGGTCTGATTTTGGTCGCACTCCGGCCTGACGACCAAGCCTCTTACCACGTGCCTTCGCAACAGCAAGGCCTGACTTGACCCGCTCGCTGATGAGATCCCGCTCAAACTCCGCAATGCCGGAAAGAAACGTCGCCAGCATTCGTCCATACGGCGACGAAAGATCGAACGCCATTCCATTCATGGCTATCACGGAAACCTTCCAGTTCTCCAGTTCACGTAGCGTATTGAGCAGATCGAGCGTCGAGCGCCCCCACCGGGAAAGCTCAGTGACCAGGATTGCATCAATTTGTCTGGACTGGGCAAGCGCCAGGACTTTCTTTCGCTCGGCCCGGTCGAGTTTAGTTCCTGAACCTGTTTCCTTAAATATTCCCACCACGTCGTAGCCGGCACGGCCGGCGAAGGCTCGCAGATCAAATTCCTGGCGTTCACAAGACTGATCCGCTGTTGAAACCCGGCAGTAAATGGCGGCACGATGTCCCAATTGAACCCTCCTGGATTTTTGTATCGGAACGCCCTGATTTATATGGGCTGGCTGTTGTCCAAAACAGACTATACTTCAAAAGGGACGAATTTGTATGTCACGACGCCATATTTTCACCGAACGGCAGCGAGCAGCGCTGTTCGATCTGCCCACGGACGAACTGTCGCTACTGAAGTTCTACACGCTGGGCGATGATGACCTGGAAAACATTAGGCAGCGCCGCAGACCGGAAAACAGGATTGGCTTTGCCCTGCAACTTTGTGCCTTACGATATCCGGGCCGTGCACTGGCTCCTGGTGAGATGATCCCGCGTGAAGTCCTTTCCTTCGTCGGTGCTCAGCTTGGAGTTCCGGCTGATGCGCTTCTCACTTATGCCACACGGCGCCAAACCCGTCAGCAGCACATGGACACGCTGCGCGAAATTTACGGCTACAAGACCTTCACGGGCCGTGGTGCCCGTGATCTGCGGGAGTGGACTTTCGGCCAGGCCGAAGATGCCAGATCAAACGAGGATCTTGCTCATCGTTTTATTGTGCGGTGTCGGGAAACTTCCACCATTCTGCCCGCAGTATCGACAATCGAGCGCTTGTGCGCGGATGCTCTGGTCGCCGCTGAGCGGCGGATTGAAACGCGGATTGCGGAAAATTTAACAGCGGATGTTCGCGATCACCTGGACAAACTTCTGAGTGAAATGCTCGCCGGCAATATCAGTCGTTTCATCTGGCTTCGCAACTTCGAGGTTGGTAACAACTCGGCTGCTGCTAACCGTTTGCTCGACAGGCTCGAATTTCTGCGTACCCTGAATATCAATCATAGTGCTTTGGCCAGCATACCTGCCCATCGCATTGCCCGGCTGCGTCGGCAGGGTGAACGCTACTTCACCGACGGTTTGCGTGACATCACTTCGGACCGCCGCTGGGCGATCCTTGCCGTCTGTGTTGTGGAGTGGGAAGCGGCGATTGCTGATGCCATAGTCGAAACCCATGACAGGATCGTAGGAAAAACCTGGCGGGAAGCGAAGCGCCAGCATGACGAAACAATTTCCGGCTCTAAAGCCACACTCACGGATACGATCCGTACCTTCACCGCGCTGGGAGCTTCGTTGCTTGAGGCCCGCAGTGACGGAACCCCGCTGGAGATGGCTGTCGCCAGTTCGGTTGCATGGGACCGGCTCGCTCAACTGGTAGCGACAGGGACTCAACTCAGCAACACGCTAGCCGATGAGCCTCTTGCATATGTCGGGCAGGGATACCATCGCTTTCGTCGTTATGCGCCCCGCATGTTGCGCTGTCTGAAGCTCGAAGCCGCGCCGGTCGCCGGACCATTGGTAGCAGCAGCTTTGTCGATCGGAGAGATGAAAGGTGTTGCATCGCCAGAAAGGCGTTTCCTGCGGCCCAGCTCCAAATGGAACCGTCATTTACGAGCTCAGGAAAAAGGAGATACCCGTCTTTGGGAAGTGGCGGTACTCTTTCACCTCCGGGATGCTTTTCGTTCCGGAGATGTCTGGCTCGCTCATTCGCGCCGCTATGGTGACCTCAAGCAGGTACTGGTGCCGATGATCGCGGCGCAGGAAAATGCAAAGCTGGCCGTGCCTTCCAACCCACAGGATTGGCTGGCAGACAGAAAGGCGCGACTCACGATCGCTCTTAAGCGGCTGGCCCGGGCTGCCCGTAACGGCACTATTCCGCACGGTAGCATAGAAGATGGAACGTTGCGGATCGACAGGTTGACAGCAGACGTGCCGGATGGTGCCGAGGCACTCATACTGGATCTGTATCGCCGAATGCCGTCCGTTCGGATTACCGACATGCTGCTTGAAGTTGATGCAGCCCTTGGTTTCACAGATGCGTTTACCCATCTGAGAACCGGGGCTCCATGTCGCGACCGGATCGGTCTGCTCAACGTCCTGCTCGCTGAAGGGCTCAATCTGGGCCTGCGTAAGATGGCGGAAGCTACAAACACGCATGATTACTGGCAGCTCTCACGCCTTGCCCGCTGGCATGTTGAAAGCGAAGCCATGAACCAGGCATTGGCAATTGTGGTGGCCGCGCAGGGTAAACTGCCGATGTCACGCGTCTGGGGGATGGGCACGTCAGCATCGAGCGATGGTCAGTTTTTCCCGACAGCGCGGCATGGCGAAGTCATGAACATGGTCAATGCCAAATATGGTTCTGTTCCCGGCCTCAAAGCGTATACTCACGTAAGCGACCAGTTCGCGCCATTCGCTTGTCAGTCGATCCCGGCGACCGTGAGCGAGGCACCGTATATTCTCGATGGACTACTGATGAACGAGGTCGGTCGCCATGTTCGCGAACAGTATGCCGATACAGCAGGATTCACCGACCATTTGTTCGGAGCCAGTAGCCTGCTCGGCTACAATCTCGTTCTGCGAATCAGGGATCTGCCATCGAAGCGGTTGTACGTATTTAATCCCGATACGACCCCCAGGGAGTTACGCAAGTTGGTAGGTGGAAAAGCCCGGGAGGATCTTATCGTTGCGAACTGGCCTGATATTTTCCGTTGTGCCGCGACGATGACCGCTGGCAAAATCAGGCCCAGCCAACTCCTGCGCAAGCTCGCTTCTTACCCACGACAAAACAACCTTGCAGTTGCGCTTCGTGAAGTTGGTCGTATTGAACGGACCCTTTTCATTATTGAGTGGATCCTGGATACGGACATGCAGCGGCGTGCTCAGATCGGTCTTAACAAGGGAGAGGCCCACCATGCGCTCAAAAATGCGCTCCGTATCGGGAGGCAGGGGGAAATTCGCGATCGCACGACAGAGGGGCAGCACTACCGAATCGCTGGGCTCAATTTATTGACTGCGGTGATCATTTACTGGAATACCGTCCATCTTGGTCATGCCGTCACGGAGCGGCGGAACGAAGGGTTGGATGTTCCCCCTGAATTTCTTCCCCACATATCCCCATTGGGCTGGGCGCACATTCTACTGACTGGCGAATATCTTTGGCCCAAGGAACCGAAAGCTTAGGGTGTCATTTCGCCCTCAGCCGGAACCGACCCCATTAACTCTTTTAATGAACTTGTTAAAGCCTACATCAGGAACTGTGGGGTGAAAATCAAATGGGTCATTGAAATCCATAGGGTTTGTGAATTTCAAAGTACTATCTTTTAAAATTATCTTTGTTATTTCTGCTGATCTATATTGATAGAATTTTATCATCAAAATTATCCAATCAGAATTATGTTATATTTTTTTAATCTTAAGGTCACCAAATTCTTGAAACCCGTCTCTGGTGATATCATCTGCTTTTGTAGCACGTTCATCCTGTCGCATCCAGACCCGGGCGGCTTCAGGTATCAGTACTGAAGCGCTAGTATCTAGAAATTAACCATATTATTCGTTTTCGTACAGTAAGATTGAAGCGTTCCGTGACGAGCTGCGCCACCGTTAAGGCTTCCGTTATCTAAATCCTGGTCCCTCAAGTCTCTCACACACAGCAGCAGACAGACTGCCTGAGTCATATTTATTCGTACAGTCGCTCTGATCTTTAACAAACAGAACAAAAGTCGTCAGAATCAGAGATACAATTAGGCCCGGTATTAATCCCTTAAAAGCATCCTTAACCCTCTTATCTTGCCTGTACCCCATAATACAAAAGAAAAATATGGGGAATGAATACAGCGCAAAATCCATTATATTAAACAAACCGAAGAACATTACCGGTAACGCCAGAATGGGACCGAAAATGAATGCGATAATGATTGTGACGATATACCCATTCATAAATCACTCCTTAATTAAATGCTGTCGAATTCATTATATGTTGTTCTTATTTAGAATGACAAACTGTATCGGTCAAAATTCCTCAATTAATGAATAATTAGTTACGATGCACGGCTAATTTTAAGGCTAATGTATGCGTACATTAGCTTTATAACACGGGTAATGACTCCAACTTATTGATAGTGTTTTATGTTCAGATAATGCCCGATGACTTTGTCATGCAGCTCCACCGATTTTGAGAACGACAGCGACTTCCGTCCCAGCCGTGCCAGGTGCTGCCTCAGATTCAGGTTATGCCGCTCAATGCGCTGCGTATATCGCTTGCTGATTACGTGCAGTTTTCCCTTCAGGCGGGATTCATACAGCGGCCAGCCATCCGTCATCCATATCACCACGTCAAAGGGTGACAGCAGGCTCATAAGACGCCCCAGCGTCGCCATAGTGCGTTCACCGAATACGTGCGCAACAACCGTCTTCCGGAGCCTGTCATACGCGTAAAACAGCCAGCGCTGGCGCGATTTAGCACCGACATAGCCCCACTGTTCGTCCATTTCCGCGCAGACGATGACGTCACTGCCCGGCTGTATGCGCGAGGTTACCGACTGCGGCCTGAGTTTTTTAAATGGCGCAAAATGGTGTTGAGGCAAACGCCCATAATGCGGGCGGTTGCCCGGCATCCAACGCCATTCATGGCCATATCAATGATTTTCTGGTGCGTACCGGGCTGAGAAGCGGTGTAAGTGAACTGCAGTTGCCATGTTTTACGGCAGTGAGAGCAGAGATAGCGCTGATGTCCGGCAGTGCTTTTGCCATTACGCACCACCCCGTCAGTAACTGAACAGGAGGGACAGCTGATATAAACAGAAGCCACTGGAGCACCTCAAAAACACCATCATACACTAAATCAGTAAGTTGGCAGCATCACCTAATTCCCGCACTATGAATCAGCGTATTGCCGCTCTCCATCAATGCTAAATGTTCTCCCGGTAAATCAGTAGCGGATAAAGCGTACTTATTCGCTGTTGATTTACATTTCCCGCCATTCCCATTAATCATCAGGTAGCCTATAATTAATGTATCCTCTGCCTATTGTTTGACTTACCTCGTGAAGAGGGATAATGAACACTAAAATATTCGAAGACAACATTTTATCTCGTAATGATATCGCTGTACGCTACGTCTTTCAGAAAATGTTTTCCCCACAAGGTACTCTGGTCGCGGTGGAATGCTTAAGCCGCTTTGATAATCTTTCTATTTCCCCCGAAGATTTTTTCCGCCATGCTACCGCCGCCGTTCGTGAACGTATTTTTCTCGAACAACTGGCACTGATTGAAAAGCATAAAGCCTGGTTTTTACGTAACCATATTTCCGCAACAATTAACGTTGATGACCATATCCTGAACCTGTTGCGCCAGAAGGATATAAAAGCCAAAGTCGCCGCCCTGACCTGCGTCCATTTCGAGGTAACCGAAAACGCCGAGAATCTGCTGCATAATTCTCTTGCCGCCTGGCAGAGCTCACAGGATACCTCACTGTGGCTCGACGACTTCGGCTCCGGCTACGCGGGAATTAACGCTATTCGCGGTTATCACTTTGACTATGTGAAAATTGATAAGGATTTTTTCTGGCACCTGATGCGCAAAGAGTCCGGCCGCCAGCTGATGGATGCGCTGGTGACCTTTTTATCGCGCAACCATCATAATGTGATTATTGAAGGTGTCGAAAGCGAAGCCCATAAAGAATGGCTGCAGGGAATGGAGTGGTTTGCTATCCAGGGACATTACTGGCGGGAAGTCAGTATTGAACAACTGGTCGCCGATGATATTGCCATGTAAAAAAAGCCGGGAATTCCCGGCTTTTTAACGTCACTTAATTATAAACTAATTCCCACGTTGCCCAGCTGGTAATCGGCCCGCTGGTGGCGCTTTTCGGCGTTGGCGAAACATAGCCAACGTAATAGGTGAACAGGCCGCCGCTGACCGCGCTTTCCTGCAAACGCACCTGATTTTGCTGCGGGTCCGCCGGGACAATTTTATTACTCTTATCCAGCGTATTATTATCGTTAGTCGATAGCGCCAGATAAATATTCTGCGCTCCATCCGGCAAGGTATTGGCCAGATACCCGGCGTTTTCGTTACCGACCGCCGTCAGTAAAAAACCATCGACCCAGCGCACGCTGACCCGACGCACCTCATCCTGCGAGGCTGCCCCACCATCATGGCGCAGCTGGCAGTTTGACAGTGCCAGGGTAAACGGCTGCGGTTTCATAAACGCCCCGGCACCGCGATCGTGGACTTCCGCCAGGCTGACCGGCGCCAGCCAGACATTACCGCTGCCGGCATGCTGGCCGCCGTTTAGCGCGATGCTACAGGAAATATCCGTCACCCGCCCGGCAAAATCGACCCGTCCGCGATCGTAATTGGTCTCAAAACCCCACGCCGAGGGGGCGGCGAGGCTGCCGCAAAATAGCAGCCACGCGATAGTGTTTTTCGGCAATCCCTTCATTCCCCCTCCCGTATTAATCGTACGTCAGGTTAAAGATCATATGCGACTCCACCTCGCCGGTGCTGGTCGTCGGGCCATACTGGGGTTCTAGGGATTTTCCGTCCAAAAACGACAAAGTGCTCTGGAGGCCGCGCCGTCCGTGGCCTCCAGAGGGGTATTACTTTTCGCTGACGGGTAAATATCCCTCGATTGAGCGCATAAGCTCCTCCAGATCTGGCAATTTTTCGCTCAATTCGAAGTGGTAAGTCCCCTTGAGGTTAATGTTGTGCCAGGCCACAGGGGATGCCTGTTTGACGATATCTATTCTCTTGGTATCTCCTTGGTATTCGAAGCTGGTCAACAGCTGGCTGAGTATCCTGGAGTTGAAGTAAACGATGGCATTGGTGACCAGGCGAGCGCACTCATTCCATAGCTGGATTTCTTCGTCTGAACTGCCCCGGAACTGATCCCCATTGACGCTGCTCACGGCCCGACGCAGTTGGTGATAGGCCTCTCCCCGGTTCAGCGCGCGCTGAACATAGTTTCTTAAACTGGCATCATCGATGTAGCACAGTAGATAATTCGCTTTCACCAGGCGATTGTATTCCGTCAGGGCTTCCAGCAGCGGGTGATTGCGCTTGTACTCCGAGAGCTTTCTCACCAAGGTGGCTTGCGTTGTTTTCCGCTGCTTAAGTGATACTGCAATCCGTTGGATGGTATCCCAGTGCTGCGCAATACGATGGGTATTGATTGGCTTTTTTAAGCACAGCTGAATTCGGTGTTCTTTGTCTTCCTTGACATCAAACATGTCATTGATCACTTTGCCAACCTGGGCATAGCGTGGGGCAAACTGGTATCCGAACAGATCCAGTAACGCGAAGTTCACATGGTTCACCCCATGGGTATCGGTTGAGAGCACATCCGGAATGATGTCTGACGTATTGCTCATCAACAAATCAAAGATGTAGTGCGATTCATGTTCGTTGGCGCCGATCACTCTGGCGTTGATCGCAGCGTGATTGGCGATCAAGGTCATGGCAGAAACACCTTTTTGAGTGCCAAAGTACTTCGACGAATAACGGGTTTTGAAGGTCTCGCGCCGGGCTTCGAACTTTTGACCATCGGCACTGGCGTGGATCACATCTTCCTGGATGTTGTAGTACCGGAAGATGGGTAGCTTGGCTGTCGCGTTATTGATGTTGTCGTTAGCAGCATTCAATGTTTCCAGGCGAAGATAGTTCGCCTGGATAGTGCTGAGCTGATCATAGGTACGATCAGAGATCTGTGCCATGCCGTAAATGCCTTGATTGGTTGCATTGCCGACCAGAATTGCCAACAGGTCATATTCATGGGAACGGCTTCTGGATTGGGAACCCAGCACATGAGCGAAGCAGTCAATGAAACCGGTGTCACGATCAACCATGCGCAGTACATCCGCAATCCCCGTTGTGGGAATTTGCTGGAAGAAGGGATTGTTGACCAGATGATGTTTGCTGGCCGAAGGCAGGCGCCAGAAGCGTTTACCCTGCGGATTACGCAAGATGATATTCCGGTTGTCTTCCTGTTCAAGATATTCGCCGACTTCGTACAAACGGGTATCCAATTCCATGGCCATCTGTTTGATCAGCTTTTCAGGCTCCTCCGCTAATTTTGTAAAATGGCTCTGTTGAAGCAGCGTATATTTGTTTTTTCGCCAATGTTCCCCGTCGATCAGGTCGGCGTCGAGTGCCCGGTATTTAGTGATATCAGGCAGCGTCAGCTGGCCATTCAGGCGATCAGGAATCTGTTGATAGAGGAACCACTCATAACGATCGATCAGGATATTCCCTTCACCATCCAGCAGGAATTCACGTGATTTTTTGGAAAGGAGTCTGGTGTCGGCAGTTTGCAACTGAGCGTCCTGGCCGTTGAGTTCGTTTTGTGTTTTCGCCAAGGCGGCCGCTAAGTGCTGGGTGCCGTCGCAGCCTTCGAAGCGCAGACATAGGAACAACTCTCGCAGCAAACCTTTCCGCAGACTTTCTTTCTCGTCGCAGTACTGCCACATGGCTTCATCGACCGATCGTCGCTGCTCGTTCAGGAAGAGACATACAGATTCCAGATCCCTTTTGGTCAGCAGGCTCAGTGCTTGCTGTCTTACTGTTGCAAACGGTAGTTGCAGATCAATGCTGTCATCAATGAACAGGTGCAGTACTTCAGCTGCCTTGCTGACATTTTTAGCTGCTTTTTGCCAATCCTTAAACACCGCTTCCTGCGCATAATCCTTTGCCTTCTGTTTGGTCTGTCTGACATGATGCACAAAGCCATCGGCAATACGTTCCAGCGCTTGCTGCCATCGCGTTTGAAGATAGCACAATAAATACAGCCATTGGCTGCCTACGGTTTGACGTTTCAGTTTGGCACCGTAGTAGTCGACTTTCTCTGCCAGGTGTTGCAGATTTTTCTGCGACAGTGATAGCGTGCTCAACAGCAGATCCACTTCCGGCATCCAATGCTGGATATGGCGATAGACAATCAGTTCTTTCTCCAACTCGGTTCCGGTGAAGTTACGAGCCGATTGTCGCAACTGTCGGAACGGCAGTGGACCTGTGCCGTTCACGAGCTCCGCCAGTGCTTGCTTAAGACCGCGTGACATTGCACGCTCAAGGTGCGCGGCCATGTGTTCCTGTTCGTCTCCCACCACCTGACTGATGATCTTTTGCAGCGTGCTGTAGGCAGGGATTGCGATCTTCTGCCCCGAACAATATTCAATGGCCGCATCGAAGAGGTGCCTAGGCGCTGTCCAGGCTCTGGCTTGCTGGGATAAGTAATCTCTCAACGCCGCTCCATGGTCTTTGACATTCCAGCGCTGGTAGTTGCAGAGCTGGAAAACACGTTGGTAAATCCGTTCGTTCTCTTTTGGCGTGAGATTAAAGGGTCTACAGCCTGGGCCTGGTAGAACGGTTTGATAAACGTATTTGAGGTCCTGCTTGATCTGATGAAAGCCGGGATTCAGCACCACCGGCTTGGCTTTGAAATAGCCCAGCAGTACCACCAGCATGTAACGCTGGCCCCGATGACGGAGGCTTTTAGCGATCGCCAGTTCCTTATCGTTCAGCGAGAAAAAGAAGCGTTGGTCGGCGGAGGTGAAAGCGGGGGGTCCATATAACTCATCTTGTTCTGCCTCGGACAAGATTTGGACACGTTCTTCGAATGCCATGGATTTAGCCCAAAAAGACTAAATCTTACTCAAACAGAGCCCAAATAGGGATCTCGAAAAAAGTAATACCCCTCTGGAGGCCACAGACGGCGGGGCCTCCAGAGCACTTTGTCGTTTTTGGACGGAAAATCCCTAGAACCCCGATCAGGGCGACGCCGCCGCCCGGGACGATGCCTTCCTCGACGGCCGCACGGGTCGCGTGCAGGGCGTCTTCGACGCGCGCCTTCTTTTCCTTCATCTCGACTTCGGTGGCGGCACCGACCTTGATCACCGCAACGCCGCCGGCCAGCTTGGCCACGCGCTCCTGCAGCTTCTCGCGGTCGTAGTCGGAGGAGGTCTCCTCGATCTGCGCCTTGATCTGCTTGATGCGCGCCTCGATGCCCGCGCCTTCGCCGGCGCCATCGATGATGGTGGTGTTTTCCTTCGACACCTGGATCTTCTTGGCGCGGCCGAGGTCCTTGATGGTGGCCTTCTCCAGCGACAGGCCGACTTCCTCGGAAATCACCACGCCGCCGGTCAGGATCGCCATGTCTTCCAGCATCGCCTTGCGACGGTCGCCGAAGCCCGGGGCCTTCACCGCGCAGACCTTGACGATGCCGCGGATGGTGTTGACCACCAGGGTCGCCAGCGCTTCGCCTTCGACTTCCTCCGCCACGATCAGCAGCGGCTTGCCGGCCTTGGCCACGCCCTCGAGGACGGGCAGCAGGTCGCGCACGTTGGAGATCTTCTTGTCGTACAGCAGGATGAAGGGATCATCCAGGTCGGCCGACATCGACTGCTGGTTGTTGACGAAGTACGGGCTCAGGTAGCCGCGGTCGAACTGCATGCCCTCGACCACGTCGAGTTCGTTGTCCAGGCCGCTGCCTTCCTCGACCGTGATCACGCCTTCCTTGCCGACCTTGTCCATCGCCTGCGCGATCAGGTCGCCGATGTTGGCATCCGAGTTCGCGGAGATCGCGCCGACCTGGGCGATTTCCTTGCTGGTCGACGACGGCTTGGACAGCGACTTCAGTTCGCCGACCGCGGCCTTCACCGCCTGGTCGATGCCGCGCTTCAGGTCCATCGGGTTCATGCCGGCGGCGACCGCCTTCATGCCCTCGCGGATGAACGCCTGCGCCAGCACGGTGGCGGTGGTGGTGCCGTCGCCGGCGTTGTCGGAGGTCTTGGAAGCGACTTCCTTCACCATCTGCGCGCCCATGTTCTCGAACGCGTCAGCCAGTTCGATTTCCTTGGCGACGGAGACGCCGTCCTTGGTGATGGTCGGCGCGCCGTAGCTCTTCTGCAGCACGACGTTGCGGCCCTTCGGGCCGAGGGTCGCCTTCACGGCGTTGGCGAGCACGTTGACGCCGCGCACCATCTTGGAGCGCGCGTCTTCGCCGAAACGAATGTCCTTGGCAGCCATTGCGAATTACCTCGAAAAATTATTCGGATGAGAAATGTGTGGGAGCGACGCGCGATCAGCCGAGGATCGCGAACAGGTCGTCTTCCTTCACCACCAGCAGCTCGACGCCGTCCAGCTTCACTTCGGTGCCGCTGTACTTGCCGAACAGCACCTTGTCGCCGACCTTGACCTGCGGCGCGCGGACCTGGCCGTTGTCCAGCACCTTGCCGGTGCCGACGGCGACGACTTCGCCCTTGATCGGCTTCTCGGTGGCCGAATCCGGGATCACGATCCCGCCGGCGGACAGCTTCTCTTCTTCCATGCGCTTGATGACCACGCGGTCGTGCAGCGGCTTGATATTGGACATGGCAACCTCGGTAAATGGTTGATTGACGTGGAAAAACCCGGCGATTTTAGCAGTCGCGCGAAGCGAGTGCCAAACCGCGGACAACAGAACCGGGCGAACCCGGCATGCCACCGAGATGGGGCGGGCCCGCCGACTTTCAAGGGCCGCACGCGGATGTCCGCCAGGCCCGCCGGATCGGGGCAGCCGCTACCCTATGCCGGTGAGCGCCCTGATCTGCTTCTGCACCTGTCCCGACGCCGACAGCGCCGAGCGCATCGCCACCGCGCTGGTGGCCGAGCGCCTGGCCGCCTGCGTCAACCTCCTGCCCGGCCTGCGTTCGGTCTATCGCTGGCAACGCAAGGTCGAGGCCGCGGCCGAGGTCCTGCTGCTGGTCAAGACCAGTGCCGAGGCCTACCCCGCCCTGCAGGAACGCCTGCGCCAACTGCATCCCTACGAACTCCCGGAGCTGCTCGCGGTCGAAGCCGCGTCCGGCCTGCCCGAATACCTGCAATGGCTGGCCGCCGAGAGCCGACCGGTAAACTGAGCCAATGACCGCATCCACGATCCGCCTGCGCCGCTGGCTGGCCGGGCTCGCCCTGCTGCTTGCGCTGCCCGCGACCTCGGCCGTCGCCCAGGACTTCGAACTGCCGCCGGTCGACGAGGTCTTCGTCCTGTCCGCGCAGGCCACCGCGCCGGACCGCATCGAGGTGCGCTGGCGGATCGCCGACGGCTATTACCTGTACCGGCACCGCACCTCGGTCAAGGCCGATGCCGCCTTCACCGGCGCGACCATGGCGCTGCCGAAGGGCAAGGCCTACCGCGACGAATTCTTCGGCGACGTCGAAACCTACCGCAAGGAATTGCTCGGCACCCTCACCGGCACGCCCGCGGCCGGCGCGAGCGCGACCACCCTGACCGTGAAGTACCAGGGCTGCGCCGATGCCGGCGTGTGCTACCCGCCGCAGACCCGCACCCTGAAGGTCGCGTTGCCGGGCGAAGCGGGCGCTGGCGGCTTCGGCTGTAAGGCGCGCGGGCTGCATGATTATGTCGTCAAGAACGGCTCTGCCGATCATCCCAACGCCGAGGTGAAATTCGCACTGGGTGATGTGGTCAACACCATGATCGGCTGCACTAATGGTGAAACGATCATGCTGTGCCACGACACCTCGCTGCCGCGCCCCTATTCTCTCGGCTTTCGGGTGCAAGGCACCGAGGGGCTGTGGATGGACGTCAACAAGTCGATCTATCTGGAGGGCAAGAGCCCACAGCCGCACCGCTGGGAGCCTGCCGAGGGCTGGTTTGCGAAATACGATCACCCGCTATGGAAACGCTACGCCGATCTGGCGGCAGGGGCCGGGCATGGCGGGATGGACTGGTTCGTGATCCACGCTTTTGTCGAGGCGCTGAAGGCCAAGGCCCCGATGCCAATCGACATTTACGACGCGCTGGCCTGGAGCGCGATCACGCCTCTGTCGGAACAATCGATTGCTGAGGGCAATCGCACGTTAGATTTTCCCGACTTCACCCGAGGGCAGTGGCGCACCCGCAAGCCGATCTTTGCGCTGAACGACGCCTATTGATCGACGCGATTTAGGCCAAGCGCACCGCAAAGGCGAAATTGGTAATCTTGTCGGTATCCTTGACGCCCGGCGCGCTTTCGACGCCGCTGGAGGTATCGACCAGCGGCGCTCCGGTGCGCGCAATCGCCTCGGCAACATTCGTCGGATTTAGCCCGCCTGCCAGCCCCCACGGCAAGGCACCGCGATATCCGGCCAGCAGCGACCAGTCGAACGCCAACCCCATGCCGCCGGGCAGCGCGCCTTTGGGGGTCTTGGCGTCGAACAAGATCAAGTCCGCCGCCCCGGCATAGGCTGCGGCGCGTGCGACATCGCTGGCGCTGGCGACGGGCAGCGCCTTCCACACCGGCTTGCCAAACCGCGCGCGCAACTGGGCCACGCGTTCGGGCGATTCCGAACCGTGCAGCTGCAGCGCGTTCAGCTTGGCTGCCACCAGTGCGTCGGCGATGACAGCATCATCCGCATCGACGAACAAACCGACCATGGCGATCTGGCCAGCTGCGCGCGATGTCAAAGCGCCCGCGACATTCGACGTAACCGCACGGGGCGACGCTGGATAGAACACCAACCCGGCATAGTCCGCCCGCGCCGCGATGGTCGCATCGAGCGCCTCGGGTGTGCTGATCCCGCAAATCTTGATTTTCGCGGGCATGCGGTCAGTCGGGGTTCTGGATCAGCCGCACCAGCGTGCAGTCGGGATCGATCAGGTAGCCGATCCTCAGGCCGCTCGCCTCCAGTTGCGGAGCTTTGAAGCGCGGCCAGCCGGTGCTTTTTTCCTCGGCTCCCGCCGCGTTCACCAATGCCACCATGGCATCGAGATCATCCAACCGCAGGCAACAGCCGAACGAGCTCGTAGCTGGGTCGAGGTCAGGATAGGGGAAGAATTCGAGCTGCAAACCGCCGCGCTGCAGGATCATCCAGCCGCGATCCTTCCAACTCGTCGCAAAGCCCAGCTTCGCATAAAACGCCTCTGTCACATCGAAATCGCGCGATGGCAGATTGGGGGTGACGTGGTCAGCCATGGCTCAGCGCAGCTTGTCGGCCATGCGGGCCGTATGAGTGATTGCGGCGCGGCTATCGGGGGCGGAATGGCTCATCACGATCATGCTGGCCTTGGGGAACGCCGCACCAAACGCGCGCGCTGACGCGGCGTAGTGCTCAGTGTCGGCATCACCGAGATTGCCGAGCGACTTGGCCTTGCTGTCCTTGATCAGGCAGCCACCAAAAGCGATGTCGGTGCCGTCGATCCCAACGGTGATATTGTCACTGGTGTGGCCGGGGCCGGGGTAAAATACCTTGAGCGGGCCAAAGTTGGGCGCGGTTGCTGGTTCGACCCAGCCATTGGCGGCGAAAGTCAGGCTGTGTTGCGCCGCAACCATCCCCTCTTGCGGGGCAAGCTGGTTCGACAACGCATTGGCATAAGTCGCAATCCCCGCCGCATGCAGCGCGTCCATACCGCCCATCTTGTCCTGATGCGCGTGAGTCACCACCGCCAGCGCGACCGGCAGGTTGATCTCCTGCTTGATCCAGTTGAGGATCTGGGCGGTCTGGTCATCGGTCCAGGCGGTATCGACCACCAGCACGCGGCCGCCATCCCTGACGATCAAACCGTTGGAAGCGACTGCCCCGAAACCCGGCATGTCGAGATAGGAAGTGTGCTGCCAGACATTCGGTGCGAGCTGGCGGAAAACCAGATCGCCAAACCGTTGGTCGCCAGTTTCCATTTGCTGGCCAATCGTCGGGCGGATTTCACCGGGCATGCACCCGCTCAGCATCAATGCAGCGGCTAATGCGGTGCTCAGCTTCGCGACCGGGTGCATAATATTGGGCAATTCCATCAAGTTTTCCTTTTATTCAGCATTAAAAACCCCGCAAATGCGAGGCCTAGTAAATAGATGATCTTAATTTGGTTCACTGTAGCAAAAATATGGGGCGAATTCAAACATGAGGTGCGACAGTTTCAAAAGCCATATGATAATCAACAAGCTGAGCAAATTTCTCTAATGGTGTAAGCCAATCTAACGCCTTTCTAGGACGAGTATTCAGTGACATGGCAACTTGATTTAAATAATGCTGATCTGCCTGATTTAAATCAATCCCTTTAGGTAAATATTGCCTAATTAAACCATTCATATTTTCGCATGTGCCTTTTTGCCAGGGTGAATGTGGGTCACAGAAATATACATCTATGGGGTTCTAGGGATTTTCCGTCCAAAAACGACAAAGTGCTCTGGAGGCCGCGCCGTCCGTGGCCTCCAGAGGGGTATTACTTTTCGCTGACGGGTAAATATCCCTCGATTGAGCGCATAAGCTCCTCCAGATCTGGCAATTTTTCGCTCAATTCGAAGTGGTAAGTCCCCTTGAGGTTAATGTTGTGCCAGGCCACAGGGGATGCCTGTTTGACGATATCTATTCTCTTGGTATCTCCTTGGTATTCGAAGCTGGTCAACAGCTGGCTGAGTATCCTGGAGTTGAAGTAAACGATGGCATTGGTGACCAGGCGAGCGCACTCATTCCATAGCTGGATTTCTTCGTCTGAACTGCCCCGGAACTGATCCCCATTGACGCTGCTCACGGCCCGACGCAGTTGGTGATAGGCCTCTCCCCGGTTCAGCGCGCGCTGAACATAGTTTCTTAAACTGGCATCATCGATGTAGCACAGTAGATAATTCGCTTTCACCAGGCGATTGTATTCCGTCAGGGCTTCCAGCAGCGGGTGATTGCGCTTGTACTCCGAGAGCTTTCTCACCAAGGTGGCTTGCGTTGTTTTCCGCTGCTTAAGTGATACTGCAATCCGTTGGATGGTATCCCAGTGCTGCGCAATACGATGGGTATTGATTGGCTTTTTTAAGCACAGCTGAATTCGGTGTTCTTTGTCTTCCTTGACATCAAACATGTCATTGATCACTTTGCCAACCTGGGCATAGCGTGGGGCAAACTGGTATCCGAACAGATCCAGTAACGCGAAGTTCACATGGTTCACCCCATGGGTATCGGTTGAGAGCACATCCGGAATGATGTCTGACGTATTGCTCATCAACAAATCAAAGATGTAGTGCGATTCATGTTCGTTGGCGCCGATCACTCTGGCGTTGATCGCAGCGTGATTGGCGATCAAGGTCATGGCAGAAACACCTTTTTGAGTGCCAAAGTACTTCGACGAATAACGGGTTTTGAAGGTCTCGCGCCGGGCTTCGAACTTTTGACCATCGGCACTGGCGTGGATCACATCTTCCTGGATGTTGTAGTACCGGAAGATGGGTAGCTTGGCTGTCGCGTTATTGATGTTGTCGTTAGCAGCATTCAATGTTTCCAGGCGAAGATAGTTCGCCTGGATAGTGCTGAGCTGATCATAGGTACGATCAGAGATCTGTGCCATGCCGTAAATGCCTTGATTGGTTGCATTGCCGACCAGAATTGCCAACAGGTCATATTCATGGGAACGGCTTCTGGATTGGGAACCCAGCACATGAGCGAAGCAGTCAATGAAACCGGTGTCACGATCAACCATGCGCAGTACATCCGCAATCCCCGTTGTGGGAATTTGCTGGAAGAAGGGATTGTTGACCAGATGATGTTTGCTGGCCGAAGGCAGGCGCCAGAAGCGTTTACCCTGCGGATTACGCAAGATGATATTCCGGTTGTCTTCCTGTTCAAGATATTCGCCGACTTCGTACAAACGGGTATCCAATTCCATGGCCATCTGTTTGATCAGCTTTTCAGGCTCCTCCGCTAATTTTGTAAAATGGCTCTGTTGAAGCAGCGTATATTTGTTTTTTCGCCAATGTTCCCCGTCGATCAGGTCGGCGTCGAGTGCCCGGTATTTAGTGATATCAGGCAGCGTCAGCTGGCCATTCAGGCGATCAGGAATCTGTTGATAGAGGAACCACTCATAACGATCGATCAGGATATTCCCTTCACCATCCAGCAGGAATTCACGTGATTTTTTGGAAAGGAGTCTGGTGTCGGCAGTTTGCAACTGAGCGTCCTGGCCGTTGAGTTCGTTTTGTGTTTTCGCCAAGGCGGCCGCTAAGTGCTGGGTGCCGTCGCAGCCTTCGAAGCGCAGACATAGGAACAACTCTCGCAGCAAACCTTTCCGCAGACTTTCTTTCTCGTCGCAGTACTGCCACATGGCTTCATCGACCGATCGTCGCTGCTCGTTCAGGAAGAGACATACAGATTCCAGATCCCTTTTGGTCAGCAGGCTCAGTGCTTGCTGTCTTACTGTTGCAAACGGTAGTTGCAGATCAATGCTGTCATCAATGAACAGGTGCAGTACTTCAGCTGCCTTGCTGACATTTTTAGCTGCTTTTTGCCAATCCTTAAACACCGCTTCCTGCGCATAATCCTTTGCCTTCTGTTTGGTCTGTCTGACATGATGCACAAAGCCATCGGCAATACGTTCCAGCGCTTGCTGCCATCGCGTTTGAAGATAGCACAATAAATACAGCCATTGGCTGCCTACGGTTTGACGTTTCAGTTTGGCACCGTAGTAGTCGACTTTCTCTGCCAGGTGTTGCAGATTTTTCTGCGACAGTGATAGCGTGCTCAACAGCAGATCCACTTCCGGCATCCAATGCTGGATATGGCGATAGACAATCAGTTCTTTCTCCAACTCGGTTCCGGTGAAGTTACGAGCCGATTGTCGCAACTGTCGGAACGGCAGTGGACCTGTGCCGTTCACGAGCTCCGCCAGTGCTTGCTTAAGACCGCGTGACATTGCACGCTCAAGGTGCGCGGCCATGTGTTCCTGTTCGTCTCCCACCACCTGACTGATGATCTTTTGCAGCGTGCTGTAGGCAGGGATTGCGATCTTCTGCCCCGAACAATATTCAATGGCCGCATCGAAGAGGTGCCTAGGCGCTGTCCAGGCTCTGGCTTGCTGGGATAAGTAATCTCTCAACGCCGCTCCATGGTCTTTGACATTCCAGCGCTGGTAGTTGCAGAGCTGGAAAACACGTTGGTAAATCCGTTCGTTCTCTTTTGGCGTGAGATTAAAGGGTCTACAGCCTGGGCCTGGTAGAACGGTTTGATAAACGTATTTGAGGTCCTGCTTGATCTGATGAAAGCCGGGATTCAGCACCACCGGCTTGGCTTTGAAATAGCCCAGCAGTACCACCAGCATGTAACGCTGGCCCCGATGACGGAGGCTTTTAGCGATCGCCAGTTCCTTATCGTTCAGCGAGAAAAAGAAGCGTTGGTCGGCGGAGGTGAAAGCGGGGGGTCCATATAACTCATCTTGTTCTGCCTCGGACAAGATTTGGACACGTTCTTCGAATGCCATGGATTTAGCCCAAAAAGACTAAATCTTACTCAAACAGAGCCCAAATAGGGATCTCGAAAAAAGTAATACCCCTCTGGAGGCCACAGACGGCGGGGCCTCCAGAGCACTTTGTCGTTTTTGGACGGAAAATCCCTAGAACCCCATGATGCCGACTATGGCGTGCTGAATGATATTGCCAGAGGGCAATCAGATCCCCGAAAAATAGTCCTTCAGTGGGACGAAATGATCCGGACCGCTGGCTCCCTGAAGCTGGGCAAAGTACAGGTTTCAGTGCTGGTCCGTTCATTGCTGAAAAGTGAACGTCCTTCCGGACTGACTCAGGCAATCATTGAAGTGGGGCGCATCAACAAAACGCTGTATCTGCTTAATTATATTGATGATGAAGATTACCGCCGGCGCATTCTGACCCAGCTTAATCGGGGAGAAAGTCGCCATGCCGTTGCCAGAGCCATCTGTCACGGTCAAAAAGGTGAGATAAGAAAACGATATACCGACGGTCAGGAAGATCAACTGGGCACACTGGGGCTGGTCACTAACGCCGTCGTGTTATGGAACACTATTTATATGCAGGCAGCCCTGGATCATCTCCGGGCGCAGGGTGAAACACTGAATGATGAAGATATCGCACGCCTCTCCCCGCTTTGCCACGGACATATCAATATGCTCGGCCATTATTCCTTCACGCTGGCAGAACTGGTGACCAAAGGACATCTGAGACCATTAAAAGAGGCGTCAGAGGCAGAAAACGTTGCTTAACGTGAGTTTTCGTTCCACTGAGCGTCAGACCCCTATTAAGCCGGTCCATCATTTTCTGTATATCTCTCATCAATTTTTATATCCGGCCTGAAGTGCACCGTTCAAGCACACCGATCAGGCAGTTAGTCACTAGTTAACTCTTTACTAGAGACTAAATTCCATTGATTTACGTGACAACGTCACGTCATTAAGGTTTGCAAATGCCTAATTTTCATACTATGGGATTTAATTAGGAGTAAATCCCACAGGTTTACATAAAGCTGACATTTAAAAGTGTTAAAAATCAATCAGATAGAAAGAAAAGGCTCTCCGGAAGAACTCTTCTCATTATTTCGCCGCCCGGGGTTATTGCTGACAGATCTGAAAGTGCTAATATGTTAGTCATTAGTAATTAGTAAAGCCTTTACTAAACGCGTTTCTACGTAAATTCTATTGGTTTTAGAGGGTCCTACTGTCCGAAGACAATAAAGTTGTACACAAAGCACTAAAGTTGTAACCATTCTCAAAAAACGACGCTAATGTTGTATGCTTACTGAATGTGTGGTTATAGGGTTGGAGACTATAAAATGCACATATAGGTACGTATCAATGTCGTTTTTTGGGTACGATCATGGGTAGGGGTAGGCGTCTCAAATCCTATTTGGATTATGAAAATGCGCTAGGTGACGGCATAGGAGTGGGCTATGGCCAAAGTTATCAGCCCTGGCTTAGAGCTCAGGACGTTAAATCCCGTGGAAACCGTTCGATAGTCGGCACTGTTGCAAATAGTCGGTGGTGATAAACTTATCATCCCCTTTTGCTGATGGAGCTGCACATGAACCCATTCAAAGGCCGGCATTTTCAGCGTGAC
>NZ_JBLVYK010000310.1:0-265 GCF_048284255.1 Enterobacter cloacae complex sp.6700776
TTGCTATACACATCCAGTTTAGTAAATCTTTACGTTAACTAAATCAGTTTAATGCTGCTGTAAAACCTTTCTGTTTAAGCAATCAATCTGCTATTCGATTTTACTGATGTTACGTTTAACCTTTCCTTAGATTTCGAGTTTCGACGTTAGCTTGAGAAAAGTATCTTTACGTAAAGCCCAGTGAATTAACTCAAATCCGATTGAGGTAACCTGATGCGATTTACTGTGAGTTTGCGATAACACTGTGAAATGGAGTATGGAGGAT
>NZ_JBLVYK010000311.1:0-265 GCF_048284255.1 Enterobacter cloacae complex sp.6700776
CGGTAGGTAAACGTATTACGCCGGATAACTTAAGACGCTTAATGACCATTGGTAGCGTATTCTTTCTAGGGGGATTAGCGGTATTTATGGGATCTGGGGATAATCTCTATTTATGGGCGTTAGGTTCATTTATCTTCACATTGGGCGAACTTATTTACGCACCAGGGGAATATATGCTAATTGATAGCATTGCCCATGAAGGCATGAAATCCAGCTATCTTTCTGCTCAAGCGCTGGGGCTACTTGGCGGGGCATTTAACCCTAT
>NZ_JBLVYK010000312.1:0-264 GCF_048284255.1 Enterobacter cloacae complex sp.6700776
TAATTCAGCACTTCCCTGGCAGGAAAGTAAGGGGGGAATGAAGTGGTTATCAAATTCCCACATCCCCTGAGCGTTGCGAATAAGGCGTGCAACAGGGCAGGTCATATAGGCTTCATTCTCATCATGAGCAAAACGCAGTGTTGCCACGTGACGTAGCACGGCAATATCTGTTTGTTCATGCCCTAATAAGTCTTGGACTTTAACCCATTCTTGGCTAAATCGACGTGGGCGATCGGTTCCTGTTTCGGGAACTAAGTTTCCGCC
>NZ_JBLVYK010000313.1:0-264 GCF_048284255.1 Enterobacter cloacae complex sp.6700776
ACGTTGAACCTCGCTTCTCTACATGAAGTTCCAGATTCAATGCGGCTAAAATTTTGAATAGTGTTTCGAGCTTAGTTGAGCCAGGCTTGTTCTCAAACTCAGAGATAGTCGCTTGCTTTAGACCGACTTGTTCTGCGGTTTGCGCTTGGGTTAGATTGCTTTGTTTACGTTGTTCTCGTATTGAAACAGCTAACATAGCTGGTGTAGTAATCTTCATTTAACCCCCGACAATTATCATATTTACTACTTTTTAGGAGGATATAA
>NZ_JBLVYK010000314.1:0-264 GCF_048284255.1 Enterobacter cloacae complex sp.6700776
GTACTGACCACCAATACTGACACTGTGATCACCCAGTAAGAAAACACTTTGGTTACGGACGACTAAATCTTCTACCGTCATTTTACGGCCTGGGTTTTTCGCTTCATCGTACTGAACATAAGTGTCCGTCGATGCAAGATTATAAGTACCTGTATGCGTTAAAGCTACATGAGTCATATCGTACTTACTAAATCCGCTACCATCACCATATGCAGCGGTATAACCCTCACGATAGTCACAATGCTGGTTATCTTTTTTAAAGTC
>NZ_JBLVYK010000315.1:0-264 GCF_048284255.1 Enterobacter cloacae complex sp.6700776
CAGCACTTCCATGAACTTCTCGTTCGAACCGAGGGCACGGCCGCCCGAGACGATGATCTTGGCGGCGGTCAGTTCGGGGCGGTCGCTCTTGGTGACCTCACGGCCGACGAAGCTGCTCTTGCCGCTGTCAGCAGCGGCAGCGGCCGATTCCACGGCGGCAGCACCACCGGTGGCGGCAGCCGGGTCGAAGCCGGTCGTGCGCACGGTGATCACCTTGACGGCATCGGCGCTCTGCACGGTGGCAATGGTATTGCCGGCGTAGAT
>NZ_JBLVYK010000316.1:0-264 GCF_048284255.1 Enterobacter cloacae complex sp.6700776
TGGCCGTTGTCGCGGAGCAGATCCAAAGCCGCGTCACCAATAACGTGGACTACGACCTGCTGAGCCGCGAGCGCGATAACTTCCGCATTCTGGTTGCCATCACCAACGCCGTGCTCTCCCGCCTGGACATGGATGAGCTGGTCAGCGAAGTATCAAAAGAGATCCATCACTATTTTAAAATCGATGCCATCAGCATTGCGCTACGCGGCAACCGGAAAGGCAAGCTGAACATCTACTCCACCCACTACCTTGATGAAGCTAACC
>NZ_JBLVYK010000317.1:0-264 GCF_048284255.1 Enterobacter cloacae complex sp.6700776
CTCCATGGCTTGCTCAGATAAAACATTATCTTTATCTAAACCCGCAGCCAGGCGAACTTTCCGTTTAACCCGAGAAATAATCTGAATGCTACCTGCGGTCTCGCGAACAACCAGCATATGAAAGCTGTTGGAACCCAAATCGATAGCGGCATACAGAGAAGAAGATTTCAGCATAGGGTATTTACTCAGCCTGCACGTTTATGGTTATTACGTGGGCCATTATGGCGACGCGGCGCATTAGAATTGCGGCGTGGACCACTTGGG
>NZ_JBLVYK010000318.1:0-264 GCF_048284255.1 Enterobacter cloacae complex sp.6700776
ATCCAATCTTATCCATGAGGTTTTTTATGGATGAACCAATAATATAGAGGAGCTTAGACGGTTTTTTTAACTTTGAATCGTCAAAGTGGTTTGCGAGTTTTTTGTCGGTATATAGTTGGTATAACGCTTCACTGGTTTTCTGTATTTCCTTATCAATTCCTTTCTTTGCTGGCTGTTTACCACTGAATAAATCGAATAGGATATTTTCGGCTTTTTTTCCTGAAGAGCCTTGGCGTAGGGCGATATTGTGTAGTAACTCACTAC
>NZ_JBLVYK010000319.1:0-264 GCF_048284255.1 Enterobacter cloacae complex sp.6700776
CGGCGGTGGAAAAGTGTAAATCTCGCCTGCTGAGCGCCCGTGCGGTACACTGCTTCGCCCTTGGCGCCCAGGACGTGACGCTGGCCGCGCTGCTCCAGCATCAGCTACTGCCCTCCGGCATCGCGATTAATCTCTGTCAGGATGCGGCGCTGATGCGGCTGACCGCCAGCACCCTCAATGACGATCATCTGCTGCTGGTGCTGGCCACTGCCGAGGCCAACCCTGTGTTGCAAAGCGCTACTTTGCAGGCGCGTACGCAGGGAG
>NZ_JBLVYK010000031.1:0-19951 GCF_048284255.1 Enterobacter cloacae complex sp.6700776
AGTGAATACGCAGCATGGTCTCCAGCGGATAGGGCCGTCGGCCATTGCCCGCCTTGGGATAAAACGGCTCGATGACAGCGGTCATATTCTGCCATGGCAAAATCTGCTCCATGCGGGAGAGGAAAATCTCTTTTCGGGTCTGACGGCGCTTAGTGCTGAATTCACTATCGGCGAAGGTGAGTTGATGGCTCATGATGTCCCTCTGGGATGCGCTCCGGATGAATATGATGATCTCATATCAGGAACTTGTTCGCACCTTCCCTAAGTCACCGGCGGCTTGCCTGCCACACATTGAACATTACAGACCAATTAGCACTTTGTCACCGGGGAAAGATGTAAAGATTATGTATAAATAGATTGGCTTAGAAGTGACATTTCAACTTTGGAGAAACAGGTGACATTTTAAACTTGCTTTAACAAAATTTTGGGACTGACCGAAACAAAAAGGCCAGCCCCGGAGGGCTGGCTATTCAGTACAGGGCAATGACAGGTTTCTTGATGCCGCAGGCGTGAGCGTAGCGGGTCAGTGTGTCGATGCTGGCTTTGGTGATGTTGTTTTCCAGGCGAGAAATAACCGGAGGTGTAACCCCCATGCGTTCAGCAACCTGCGCTTTTGTCAGGTTGTCATGCTTGCGCCATTCAGCAAGCAGCTCCCTGAGCTTTTCCTTACGTTCTTCTTCCTGCCATGCAGCGCGATATTCATCGTCCTGCATCCACTCGTTATGCAGTTCTTTATGGCTTACCAGTTTCATTAAGTACCTCCGCTAACCGCTTTTTGGCGAGATCGATTTCTTTCGCTGGCGTTTTCTGTGACTTCTTGATGAAAACACGGAGCATGATGATGGTATTGCCTTTGTGGTATACCCAGATTCCCCTGGCTATGTCCGTCCCCATCGTGCGGATCTCAAAAAGTCCATCGCCCAGGGGCTTCGTGTCCGGCTCCCGCAGTAATCGGGCGTCATACTCCAGTTTGCCGATGAGACGGTCAAACTTCACCCTGATTTTTACGGGTAATGCTGTGGCTTCTTCCCTGGCTTCCGGGTGATAAAGAACGCTAAACATGTGACCTCCCATTTCTATTAATATTAACCTATAGGCTAATTTCAGACAAGGTAGAATTAACCTACAAGCTAATTTTGTTGGCAGTTATCGTGGCTACCCGGTCACTACCCTGTTAGCGTGAGTTTTCGTTCCACTGAGGAACGGGGATTTATGCGCGTTAGCGCATGTAAGGCGGCAGGATGAAATGACAGGTAGCACCGAGGGTTAGCCGCCGATACCAGTGAGGGATCGAAAGGGATCGCCTATCCATCCCTTCACCCTGCAAAGCCATATTCCGCTAAAAGCGGCTCAGAGGCTTTTGTGCGCGGTCGGAGTGGTCACAACAAGGCGAAGCCGCAGTTGGGGCGTATCTCCGCGTTAGCGGGTCGTAAGAGCCGCTTACGAGCGTGTAGGGGTCAGTTTGGATATAGAGAATTATTGTACGGTAAGCCTGTTTTTTGAACAGACTTACCTATAGCAATAGGGTGTACTCCCGCGCTATACAGCGTTTTCAGGGGATTTTGTCTTAATCGGATAACCTAAATGCGATACAGCAAGAGCGACAACCTAAAAGCGATAGCCACTGACGATAAATCAATCACTTACGCATCCGAATTGGTTGAATAATGTGCTTAACGTACAAAAATTTCCGATCTCCAAACTGACCCCAATAACAACAGCAGCAGCTGGATGCGCGCGAAGCTGGCGGCCTATCGTAATAACCCGGTTAAACTCAAAGATTGATCGATTAAGATCGTGTTCTTTGTCTGAAACGGAAAAGCCGACGCGTTATGCGTCGGCTTTTGTTTTTTGGTTTTCCACGGTGGCGGCGCGCTGCGTCTGTCCGGGCTACCGATTATGCGGCTGTCTGGTAGCCCGGACAGGTGCGCAGCACCGCCTCCGGGAATGACTCAGGCCGTGCGCCACTTGCGCGTCAGCGGCTTCTCAATTTCCACAATCAGGAACATCACAAAACCGATAATAAAGGTGATCACCCAGTAGCGGAACGGCAGCGCTTCGGTACCGAACAGCATCTGCATAAACGGCGCGTAGATAATCAGCAGTTGCAGCACCAGCAACACGCCGCTGACAATCCAGATACCCCGGTTCGCCAGCAGCCCTTTGCTCAGTGAGAAACCATCCGCCACCCGGCAGTTGAGCATATAAAACCACTGTGCGGTGACCAGCGTCTGCAACAGTACGGTGCGGATAAACTCAGGTGAGTAGCCTCGCGGCTGTAGCCAGGCCTCCAGCACAAAGGCGCTCACGGAGATCATCGAACCGACAAAAATTACCCGCCAGATGGCAAAGCCGTCCATCACATGCAGCTTAGGATCGCGCGGCGGACGGCGCATGATGTTCTTTTCACCGGCTTCGAACGCCAGACCAAACGACAGCGTGGCCGACGTCGCCATGTTCATCCACAAAATCAACACCGGCGTCAGCGGAATCAAATTCCCCGCCAGCAGCGCGATAATGATTAACAACCCCTGCGCCAGGTTGGTTGGCATAATGAACAAGATCGTTTTCTTCAGGTTATCGTAAACCCGCCGCCCTTCCCTGACTGCACTGGCGATGGTGGCGAAGTTATCATCGGTCAGCACCATATCAGCGGCCTCTTTGGTCACTTCGGTGCCCTTGATGCCCATCGCGATACCAACATCGGCCTGCTTCAGCGCCGGGGCGTCGTTCACCCCATCACCGGTCATCCCGACCACCTCTTTCCTGCTTTGCAGCGCCTGAACCAGACGGAACTTATCTTCCGGACTGGTACGGGCAAAAATATCGAATTTCTGCGCCGCTTCACTCAGTTGGGTATCGTCCATCACCTCCAGCTCGCGCCCGGTAATGGCGTTCCCGGCGTTGCCGATCCCCAGCATCTTGCCGATACTCATCGCCGTTTGCGGGTGGTCCCCGGTGATCATCTTCACGCGGATCCCCGCCTGCAGGCAGTCGCCGATAGCGGTAATGGCCTCTGGTCGCGGCGGGTCCATCATCCCGGCGATCCCTAACAGAATGACGCCATGCTGCAAATCCTGATGGGTGAGTTCGGTTTGCCCGTCAGCCGCCGGTTTCCACGCTGCCGCCACCATGCGCAGCCCTTCCCGCGCGTACTCTTCAATTTTCGCTTCCCAATACGGCTGGTCCAGCGGCTCCAGCCCATGGTCGGTTTGCTGATGCTGACACAGGCGGAACAGCACATCTGGCGCACCGGTAATTAAAATCGTCTCCTCATTGCCGATGCGGTACAGCGTTGACATATATTTGTATTGCGAATCAAAGGGGATCTTACTGCGCAGTTCGGTGCTCGCCGGCGAAAGCGTCACTTTCGCCGCCAGCACCTTCAGCGCCCCTTCCGTAGGGCCGCCAGTGATTTTCCACAACCCGCTTTCATCTTTGATTAGCTGGCTGTCGTTACACAGGTCGATGGTGCGCAGATAGCGCTCCAGCAGCGTGCCCGGCGCGACGGTTATCGGGTCCGGCTCATCGATCGGGTGAATATTCCCAACCGGCTCGTAACTGTCCCCTTCCACCCGATAGACTTTATCGGCGGTGATAACGGCCTTAACCGTCATCTCGTTCATGGTCAGCGTCCCGGTTTTATCCGAGCAAATAACCGTCATCGCCCCTAGCGTTTCGACCGTCGGCAGCTTGCGGATAATCGCCTTCTGCCGGGCCATGGTTTGCACGCCAAGCGAGAGGATAATCGAGATAATCGCCGGCAGCCCTTCCGGTACCGACGCCACCGCCAGGCTAATCAGCGACAGCATCAGTTCAGAAACCGGCATATCGCGGAACAGCAGGCTAAAGACGAATAGCGCAGCCATCATCACCAGAATGATGATAAAGATGGCTTTGCCGAGCTTATCCATCTGCACCAACAGCGGAGTACGGTGTTTCTCGATATCCGCCATCATCTGGTTAATGTGGCCCAGCTCGGTATCGCCACCGGTTGCCACCACCAGGCCTTTGCCACCGCCGGAGCTTACCGTGGTGCCTGAGAACAACAGGTTCGTCCGGTCACCCAACGGCAGTTCGCCGCTAAGCGCTTCGGTACTTTTCTCCACCACCGTTGATTCACCGGTCAGAATCGCCTCTTCCACCCGTAGGTTATGCGCTTCGATAACCCGCAGGTCTGCTGGAATGCGGTCGCCGGCGCGGATCACCACGATATCGCCGGGAACCAGCGCCGTGGTCGGAATGGTTTCATGATTCCCCTGACGAACCACCACCGCTTCGCTGGAGAGCATATTGCGAATGCTCTGGAGCGATTTTTCGGCGTTACTCTCCTGAATATGACCAATCAGGGCGTTGATCACCGCCACGCCGAGGATCACCAGAGTATCGACCCAGTGGCCCATCACCGCCGTCAATAGCGCCGCCGCCAGCAAGACGTAAATCAGCACATTATTAAAATGCGCCAGAAAACGCAGCCATGCCGGTTTACCCGCTTTTTGCGGTAGCGCATTTTCACCGTACTGCTGTAAGCGCGCCGTCGCTTCAGCGCTGCTGATGCCATCGGGAGTGCTGTTGGTGCTGGTCAGGGTTTCATCCACGGAGAGCTGATAAAACGGGCCGCCCGGTTTTTCTGTATTCATAGTTATCTCCTCACTCCTGTAACGGAAATCAGGACAGCCTCAGGCTGCCCTTAGCGCACCACAAAAACCGGCACATGGGCATAACGCACGATACTTGCCGCCTCTGAACCCAACAGATGGGTTTGAATATTGGGATTGCGTGAGCCAATGATCACCACATCCGCCTTCAGTTCATCTGCCAGTTTCGTCACTTCATCGCGGACGTTGCCGCTGCGAATATGAATCTGGACATCGCTTTCCTTCAGAGAGAGTTTATTGATGAGTTCAGCGAGTTTTTCTTTTGAATTATTAACCAGATAGTCTTCCATTTTTCGCGCATCGGAAATAAATCCGCGCGTCAGTGCAGGAGAAAATGTCGGGATGACGTTGAGTAAATGAATCTGCCCGGAGGAGCTTTGCGCGAGGAATTGAGCATGGGACAAAGCCTTGTCCGCAAGGCCGGTTTCAAACACATCAACCGGGACGAGGATATTTTTATACATAGAGACAATCCTTTTATTACCTATAAAAAAAGGTGGTGAAAACAGCGCAGACAATGGCGCTGAGGAAGAAATCTCGATTCGAAGTATGATGGGTATAATTAAACGTAGCACACGGCGATTAACATTATTAAGATGCCAATTAATATATTGAAAAATATCACAGACTCAGTCGACCTCAGACAATTCAACTGAAAACCCAGCAAAATCGTCAACATTACCGCAAATTTTACTCTTTTTAACATTTCCTTTTTTCAACGACTATGCTCATTATCAGAGGCCTGCGCGCCTCTAAAAACCATTCAACAATTATGTAGATAAGAATCTACTTAGCACAAGGTTGATACCAGAGGAGGAGCAATGTTCGGCTACAGCCTGTTTCGCCTGAGCCTGTTTATTGCCCTGGCAATAATCGCCTGTACGGCTTCCGGGTTATTTACCTATTTAGTGGTCTCAGCGCTGGCTGAATAAAGCCGGCATTTGTGAAAAATATGTAAAATAAAACCTTTAGCACCGAGGGGAATACAGTGAACCGTTATTTTTCTCTCATTCCCGTTGTTATTTTAATAACAACGGCTTGCGATCAGAAAGCACCGCAAGTTACCCCGCTGCCGCGGATGGTAAAAGTTGCGGATGTCGTCGCCATTGGTGATTCACAGCAGCGCATTTTTCCTGCCCGTATTGAATCCGGGGATTCTACCGATCTGTCGTTCAAACGCGGCGGACAGATTGAATCCCTTGATGTGCGTCAGGGAGCCAGTATCTCTCAGGGGCAAGCGCTCGCCCGGCTCAACGCCCGGGAAGCGCAGCAACGCGTCAACGAACGGCAGACCGCAGCAACCCTCGCTCAGCGGCAGTTCGACCGCTTCCAGACGCTGGCCGGTCGCCAGGCCATTTCAAAAGCGGAAATGGATATCCAGCGGGCCAACCGTGATTCCGCCAACGCTGCGCTAAAAATCGCCCGCGAAGAGCTAAGTCAAATGACGCTCACCGCGCCGTTTAGCGGTATTGCCGCCAGCGTCCCGATCCGTAATCACCAGGTTGTCGCCGCCGGACAGCCGATCGTCACCCTGACGCGAACCGATCTGCTCGACGTGGTGTTCAGCATTCCGGAGAATCTTTTTACGACTATTGATATCCGCAATGCGCAGTATCGTCCGGTGGTGAAAATCAACTCTATGCCGGACCGTCAGTTCACCGCCGAATATAAAGAACATACCGGTAGCAGCGACAGCAACACTCTGACCTGGCAGATCATTTTAACCATGCCGCGCCCGGCCGATTTTCCGTCAGTGGGCGGCGTGAGTGGGACCGTGACGGTCAATCTGGCAAACCTGCCCGCCAGCGCGGGCGATAAAGCCGTCGTGGTGCCGGTTGAAGCGGTATTTAATCCGGATAATCGCCAGCGCAATGAGCCCCACGTCTGGGTAGTTAAAGGCGAAGGCGAACAGCTACAGCTTGAGGACAGAAAAGTTGGCGTCGGCCAGGTCACCTCTCAGGGAGTGGTCATTACCGAAGGGCTTAGCGTCGGCGAGCGCGTCGTGGCGGCAGGCGTCAGTGAACTGCATGCGCAGCAACCGGTTCGAATCTGGACGCGTGAACGAGGTTTGTAATGGATATCTCTCGTCAGTTTATTAACAACCCGATTCGCGTCTGGCTGACTATTTTACTGCTGGGCATCGGGGGTATTTTCGCCCTGCTGAATATCGGTCGCCTGGAAGACCCGGCGTTTACCATCAAGACCGCCGTGGTCATCACCCACTATCCGGGAGCCTCGGCGCAGCAGGTTGAGGAAGAAGTCACCCTGCCGCTGGAGAACGCGCTGCAACAGCTGCCCTATCTGGACAACGTCAGCTCAATTTCCTCCAATGGTCTGTCGCAAATCACCGTCAATATCGCCTCGAATTATCACTCCAGCGAGCTGCCGCAAATCTGGGATGAGCTGCGCCGTCGGGTAGGAGACGCCGCCCGGATGTTCCCGCCCGGCGTGGCCTCCCCCTTTGTGAACGACGATTTTGGCGATGTCTTTGGCTTCTTCTTTGCTATCTCCGGCGAGAGCTTTACCAACCCTGAGCTGGTCCGCTACGCCGAGCAGCTCAGGCGCGAACTGGTGCTGGTTCCCGGCGTTGGCAAAGTCGCTATCGGCGGTGCGATCCCACAACAAATCAATATCGATATCTCGCTGGCAAAAATGACCGCCCGCGGTATCACGCTCAACCAACTGGCGGCAATCCTCAGTCGCTTGAACGTAGTGTCTAACGCCGGTGAGATTAAATCCGGCAGCGAGTCAATTCGCCTGCATCCAACGGGGGAGTTTGAAAATCTCGACGAGCTGGGCGATTTGTTAATCAGCCCGCACGGCTCAGGTTCAGCGACGCGATTGCGCGATATTGCCACGCTATCGCGCGGACTCAGCGAATCTCCTTCCAGCATTTATCACGCTAATGGCCGCCAGGCGGTCACTATGGGGGTGTCGTTTATTCCCGGCGTCAACGTCATTGACGTTGGTCGCGCGCTGGAAAGCAAACTGGATCAGATGTCGGCGGAAAAACCGGCAGGGATCAAAATTGACCTGTTCTACGACCAGGCTGCAGAAGTGGCTCACTCGGTGAACGGCTTTATCACTAACTTCCTGATGGCACTGGCCATTGTCGTCGGCGTGCTGCTGATCTTTATGGGCGTGCGCAGCGGTATCATTATTGCCCTGTCGTTAGCGCTTAACGTGCTCGGTACGCTGCTGATTATGTATCTGTGGGGCATCGAGCTACAGCGTATCTCGCTGGGGGCGCTGATTATCGCCCTGAGTATGCTGGTCGATAATGCCATCGTCATCGTCGAAGGGGTACTCATTGCCCGCCAGCAGGGGTCGACGCTGCTCACGGCGATTAATTATGTGATTCGCCGCTCGGCGCTGCCGCTGCTGGGGGCGACGGTGATTGCTATTCTCGCCTTTGCGCCGATTGGCCTGTCGCAGGACTCCACCGGAGAATACTGCAAATCACTGTTCCAGGTGCTGCTGATTTCACTCATGCTGAGCTGGTTCTCAGCGTTAACCATCACGCCAGTACTGATTAAATGGTGGCTGTTCAAAGGGCAACAGCCGCCTGCTGAAACCTCGGATACCGACCCCTACAGCGGGCGCTTTTATCGCATTTATCAGCAGATTCTGCACACCCTACTGATGCGCAAAGCGATCACCCTGACCGTCATGGCGGCGCTGCTGGCAGCTTCAATATGGGGATTCGGCTCGGTGCGGCAGAACTTTTTCCCCTCATCGAACACGCCTATCTTCTTTGTTGACCTCTGGCTTCCCTATGGCACTGATATTGCGACAACCGAAAAGATGGCCAGCGATATTGAAACCTCGATTAACGGCCAGCCGGGCGTTGTCACCACCATCGCCACCGTTGGTCAGGGCAGTATGCGTTTTATCCTCACCTACAGCGGGCAACGGCAATACAGCAACTACGCGCAGATCATGGTACGCATGGACGACCAGCGCAGTATTAACGCTCTGACGCAGCATGTTGACAGCTATATTGCGCGCAACTATCCGCAGGTTAATGCCAGCAGCAAACGCGTGATGTTCGGCCCTTCCGGCGATAGCGCCATTGAAGTGCGCATCAAAGGCCCGGATCCCGACCGCCTGCGCCTGCTCGCCAGCCAGGTGGGCGATATTCTCTCCGCAGACCCGGCCACCGACGGCGTGCGCAACGACTGGCAGAACCGCAGCAAGGTTATCCGCCCACAATATTCCGCCAGCTTAGGCCGCGAACTGGGAGTAGATAAACAGGATATCGATAACGCGCTGGAGATGAATTTCTCTGGTAGCCGTGCGGGACTCTATCGCGAAGGGGCTGACCTGCTGCCGGTGGTGGTTCGCCCACCAGCCGCCGAGCGCCAGGATGCTAACCACCTGAATAATGTGCTGGTCTGGAGCCAAAACCGCCAGCAGTATATCCCGCTCAGTAACGTGGTCAGCGGCTTTAATCTCGAGTGGGAAGATCCTTTGATCCTGCGCCGCGACCGCAGCCGCGTACTGACCGTGCAGACCGACCCCGATCCGCTGAGCAATCAAACCTCAGGCGATATTCTGGCGCGCGTGAAGCCGCAAATCGATGCCCTCGCCCTACCGCACGGCTACAGTATTGAGTGGGGCGGCGACGCGGAGAATTCCCGCGAAGCGCAGCAGGGGTTGTTCACCACCCTGCCGCTGGGTTACCTGGTGATGTTTGTTATCACTGTGCTGATGTTCAGCTCGCTGAAAAACGCGATCGCTATCTGGCTGACGGTGCCGCTGGCGCTGATTGGCGTAACGCCAGGCTTTTTGATTACCGGTATTCCTTTTGGCTTTATGGCATTGATAGGCTTGCTTAGCCTGAGCGGGATGTTGATTCGTAACGGCATCGTGCTGGTTGAGGAAATTGAGCAGCAGAAGCAGGAAAAAGCGCAGCAGGAAGCCATTATTTATGCCGCCACCTCGCGTCTGCGCCCTATTCTGCTGACCGCCTTCACCACCGTTCTCGGTCTGGCCCCTTTATTATTGGATGTCTTCTTCCAGAGTATGGCGGTAGTTATTATGTTTGGTCTGGGTTTTGCTACTATTCTGACGCTGCTGGTTCTGCCAGTGATTTACGCCTGTTTCCATAATAAGAGCCTATCCCAGTAGGCGTATATTGTTGCAGCCAGTTTGGGCACGGACAGCGCGCAACAACCGAAGCGTACACGCAGTACGTGAGGCTTGTGAGCACTGCCCAGGACCAAAATGGCAAATAAAATAGCCTAATGGGATAGGCTCTAAGGATATGAAGCCACAATAATGAACAGTACCGGATTAAATATTATTAAAACGCTGGGATGCATGACGGCGGTGACCTTCTTCACCATTTATAACACCAGGGATCACTATGATTACGACTATCACTGGATCCTCGGTTTTCTGACGTTTATTTCGACCATAGCCACGCCGCTGTTTTTTGTGGTGGCGGGCTATCTGGATTCGCAGTCACGGCACGATGCGCAGTGGCAAATGGGTAAAATCAAAAGCGTAGTTATCGTCTTCCTGTTCTGGATGACAGTGTACTATCTCTGGGAACCCTACCAGCGCGGTTATCTTATCCAGCCGTGGTTTGTTTTTGCCTTTATTGTGATTTACACCTTTCATCCGCTTATCGAGTGGCTCAGCCAGCGACGCAAGCTATTTTTCGGCGTGGTATTTGCGCTGCTGTTGCTCTCATATGGCTACGATCTGCTGTCCGCGCTGTATCCTGATGTTCATGCGCTGAGCCTGGCCCCGCAGTACCGTTTGTGGACCTGGCTGCTGTTTTACCTGACCGGCCAGCTGTTCAGCGATCCGCTGGTCGCCAGTTGGCTGACCCGCGAGAGAGTGGTGAAAGGCGCGATGATCGCCATTCCGTTTATTTATCTCTTCACCTGGTTTTACGAGCGCCATTTCTTCTTCGCCCTGTTTAAGGCTGACAGAAATGCGTTCATTCTTACCGGATCACAAATTTATATTTTGGTGGTGGCGCTGGTGATTGCCGCCAACGGCGTGCGGTTTCGTAAAAACAGCGAGTTTAAAGAGACCATTCTGGCGACTATCAGCAAAACGATGACCGGCGTCTATATTCTTCACTACTCCGTTTTTCATCTGCTGACCGCGCTTATCCCAATTAGCTCGCTGGGAACCAAGTTAATGCTGATTGTCCTGACGTTCATCGCCTCGGTGTTAATTTCAATGCTAGCGCTGTCCAATTCGCTGGTGAAAAAGGTGATTACGATTTGATGCCCTCTTAAAAACCGTAGCGCAGCCACGCAAACAGCACGTTGCCGTTATTGTAGGTGCCGGGAATATAGGTGAACTGCACGCTCAGGCGGCGATAGCTGGCGGAAAAGAGCGGCAAAATAATCGGTAGCGGTACGTAGTTGGCGAAGTCTTCTCGGGCGGTGATCCCGGCGGTCACCCCAAGCCCCAGGCGAAAATCGCGACTACTGTCCAGATACCAGCCCTTCTCCCAGCCGTAGCCGATAATCGGCTGCCACTCGTTGTGCGAATCCTTAAACATCATCGCGTAGAGTGAGCTCCAGTTACCTTCTTCGTTATATCTTGAGACACCAAATCCCCCGCCCCACGGCATCTCATTGTAGTTATCGGTTTTCTCTTTATCGTACATAAAGCGGTTGTGCCAGCTGAGAAATGGCAGATACAGGTCGTAGTTTTGCGGCTGATTCCAGGTTTGCGAGACATCGTCTTTTAGCCAGTTCCACCAGCCGCTGACGCGTTGTTCGCCATAAACCTTTGTTTCCGCCTGTACCGCAAAGGCGAAAATAAACAGAGTTCCCCACACTATCCGCAGACAACGTCGCATTGTTTTATCCTTAAAGGGGTCGTCTCAGAATTCGGAAAATAAAGCACGCTAAGGCGTAGTCACCCCGTGACTCCCCCGCGCCGATGCAGCGAGCTTCGTTCCGTCTTGCAGTGACGCAATCAGCGGGCAGGAAACGTTCCCTTTCCGCGCATGGCAGGCGCACACCAGTTCAGACAGCACGGCCTCCATGCGTGCCAAGTCGGCCATCTTCTCGCGCACATCCTTGAGCTTGTGCTCGGCCAGGCCGCTGGCTTCCTCGCAATGGGTGCCATCCTCCAGCCGCAGTAGCTCGGCGATTTCGTCCAGGCTAAAGCCCAGCCGCTGGGCCGATTTCACGAACCGCACTCGTGTTACATCCGCCTCGCCATAGCGGCGAATGCTGCCATAGGGCTTGTCTGGCTCCGGCAGCAGGCCCTTGCGCTGGTAGAACCGGATGGTCTCCACATTGACCCCGGCCGCCTTGGCAAAAACGCCAATGGTCAGATTCTCAAAATTAATTTGCATATCGCTTGACTCCGTACATAACTACGGAAGTAAGCTTAAGCTATCCAAACCAAATTTGAAAGGACAAGCGTATGTCTGAACCACAAAAGTCTGAACCACAAAACGGGCGCGGCGCGCTCTTCGCCGGTGGGCTGGCCGCCATTCTTGCGTCGGCCTGCTGCCTGGGGCCGCTGGTTTTGATCGCCTTGGGGTTCAGCGGGGCATGGATCGGCAACCTGACGGTGCTGGAACCCTATCGCCCGATCTTCATCGGCGCAGCGCTGGTCGCGCTGTTTTTCGCCTGGCGGCGCATCTACCGCCCGGCGCAAGCCTGCAAACCGGGTGAGGTCTGCGCGATTCCCCAAGTGCGAGCTACTTACAAGCTCATTTTCTGGATCGTGGCCGCGCTGGTCCTGGTCTCGCTCGGATTTCCCTACGTCATGCCATTTTTCTATTAATCACAGGAGTTCATCATGAAAAAACTGTTTGCCGCCCTCGCCCTCGCTGCCGTTGTTGCCCCCGTGTGGGCCGCCACCCAGACCGTCACGCTGTCCGTGCCTGGCATGACCTGCGCCTCTTGCCCGATCACTGTCAAGCACGCGCTTTCCAAGGTTGAGGGCGTGAGCAAGACCGACGTAAGTTTCGACAAGCGCCAGGCCGTCGTCACCTTCGACGATGCCAAGACCAACGTCCAGAAGTTGACCAAGGCGACCGAGGACGCGGGCTATCCGTCCAGCCTCAAACGCTGATCCGTTAACCGAACTCGGGAGCGACACATGGGACTCATCACGCGCATCGCTGGCAAAACCGGCGCGCTCGGCAGCGTCGTTTCCGCGATGGGCTGCGCCGCCTGTTTTCCTGCCATCGCCAGCTTTGGCGCGGCCATCGGACTGGGCTTCTTGAGCCAGTACGAGGGGCTATTCATTGGCATCCTGCTGCCGATGTTCGCCGGCATCGCGTTACTCGCCAATGCTATCGCTTGGCTCAATCATCGACAGTGGCGACGCACGGCGCTCGGCACGATAGGCCCGATCTTGGTGCTGGCAGCGGTGTTTTTAATGCGGGCTTACGGCTGGCAGAGCGGTGGACTGCTCTATGTCGGCCTGGCCTTGATGGTTGGGGTGTCGGTCTGGGATTTCATCTCGCCAGCACATCGCCGCTGCGGGCCGGACAGCTGTGAATTGCCAGAACAACGTGGCTGACGGCAACAGCCGTAGCCACCACAGAAAAGGAAAAATACATGACCACCCTGAAAATCACCGGGATGACCTGCGACTCGTGCGCGGCTCACGTCAAGGAAGCCTTGGAGAAAGTGCCCGGCGTGCAATCGGCGCTGGTGTCCTATCCGAAGGGCACAGCGCAACTCGCCATTGAGGCGGGCACGTCATCGGATGCGCTGACTACCGCCGTGGCCGGACTGGGCTACGAGGCAACGCTTGCCGATGCGCCACCGACGGACAACCGCGCCGGCCTGCTCGACAAGATGCGCGGCTGGATAGGGGCCGCTGATAAGCCCAGTGGCAACGAACGCCCGTTGCAGGTCGTCGTCATTGGTAGCGGTGGAGCCGCGATGGCGGCAGCACTGAAGGCCGTCGAGCAAGGCGCGCAGGTCACGCTGATTGAGCGCGGCACCATCGGCGGCACCTGCGTCAACGTCGGTTGTGTGCCGTCCAAGATCATGATCCGCGCCGCCCACATCGCCCATCTGCGCCGGGAAAGCCCATTCGACGGCGGCATGCCACCCACACCGCCGACGATCTTGCGCGAGCGGCTGCTGGCCCAGCAGCAGGCCCGTGTCGAAGAACTCCGTCATGCCAAGTACGAAGGCATCCTGGACGGCAATTCAGCCATCACCGTTCTGCACGGTGAAGCGCGTTTCAAGGACGACCAGAGCCTTATCGTTAGTTTGAACGAGGGTGGCGAGCGCGTCGTGATGTTCGACCGCTGCCTGGTCGCCACGGGTGCCAGCCCGGCGGTCCCGCCGATTCCGGGCTTGAAAGAGTCACCCTACTGGACTTCCACCGAGGCCCTGGCGAGCGACACCATTCCCGAACGCCTTGCCGTAATCGGCTCGTCGGTGGTGGCGCTGGAGCTGGCGCAAGCCTTTGCCCGGCTGGGCAGCAAGGTCACGGCCCTGGCGCGCAATACCTTGTTCTTCCGTGAAGACCCGGCCATCGGCGAGGCGGTGACAGCCGCTTTCCGTGCCGAGGGCATCGAGGTGCTGGAGCACACGCAAGCCAGCCAGGTCGCCCATATGGACGGTGAATTCGTGCTGACCACCACGCACGGTGAATTGCGCGCCGACAAGCTGCTGGTCGCCACCGGCCGGACACCGAACACGCGCAGCCTGGCATTGGAAGCGGCGGGGGTAGCCGTCAATGCGCAGGGGGCCATCGTCATCGACAAGGGCATGCGCACCAGTAGCCCGAACATCTACGCGGCCGGCGACTGCACCGACCAGCCGCAGTTCGTCTATGTGGCGGCAGCGGCCGGCACTCGTGCGGCGATCAACATGACTGGCGGCGATGCGGCCCTGGACCTGACCGCAATGCCGGCCGTGGTGTTCACCGACCCGCAGGTCGCCACCGTGGGCTACAGCGAGGCGGAAGCACATCACGACGGGATCGAGACCGACAGTCGCCTGCTAACACTGGATAACGTGCCGCGTGCGCTTGCCAACTTCGACACACGCGGCTTCATCAAGCTGGTCATCGAGGAAGGTAGCGGACGGCTCATCGGCGTGCAAGCGGTGGCCCCGGAAGCGGGTGAACTGATCCAGACGGCGGTGCTCGCCATTCGCAACCGTATGACCGTGCAGGAACTGGCCGACCAATTGTTCCCCTACCTGACCATGGTCGAAGGGCTGAAGCTCGCGGCGCAGACCTTCAGCAAGGACGTGAAGCAGCTTTCGTGCTGCGCCGGATGAGGAAAAGGAGGTGTTCAATGAGCGCCTACACAGTGTCCCGGCTGGCCCTTGATGCCGGGGTGAGCGTGCATATCGTGCGCGACTACCTGCTGCGCGGATTGCTACGGCCGGTCGCGTACACCACGGGCGGCTACGGCTTGTTCGATGACACCGCGTTGCAACGGCTGCGCTTTGTACGGGCTGCCTTCGAAGCGGGTATCGGCCTGGACGCACTGGCGCGGCTGTGCCGGGCGCTGGATGCTGCGGACGGTGACGGTGCGTCTGCGCAGCTTGCCGTGTTGCGGCAACTCGTCGAGCGTCGGCGCGAGGCCCTGGCCAGCCTCGAAATGCAACTGGCCGCCATGCCAACCGAACCGGCACAGCACGCGGAGAGTCTGCCATGAACAGCCCAGAGCACTTGCCGTCTGAGACGCACAAACCGATCACCGGCTACTTGTGGGGCGCGCTGGCCGTGCTCACCTGTCCCTGCCATTTGCCGATTCTCGCCATTGTGCTAGCCGGCACGACGGCCGGCGCGTTCATCGGGGAGCACTGGGGTATTGCAGCCCTCACGCTGACCGGCTTGTTTGTCCTGTCTGTGACGCGGCTGCTGCGGGCCTTCAAGGGAAGATCATGACCGCTTCCCAGCCAGCCGAGAGTGGGCAGCTTTGAGCTTCGCTACCAATCTGGAGGAGTACCACCATGAACGCAAACGCCCCGAACACTGCCAGTTGCACCACCTGCTGCGTATGCTGCAAAGAAATTCCGCTCGATGCCGCCTTCACCCCGGAAGGCGCGGAATACGTCGAACATTTCTGCGGGCTGGATTGCTATGAACGCTTCCAGGCACGCGCCAAGGCCGCGACAGAATCTGACATTGCGCCTGTCCCTGGCGGTTCGCAGCCGTCAGATTGAGGCATAGCTTAACCGGACACCTCGGCCTCTGTGCCTTTACTGCTTTTCGGTACAACCGTCAAGAACAGGCAGAGCGCTCCGATAGTTATCGCCACATCAGCGAGGTTGAAGGCGGGCCAGTGCGCAAGTCGCCAATGGAAGTCAAGGAAATCAACAACCTGTCCACGCAGCACACGATCCGCGACATTGCCCAGCGCACCGCCGAGGATCAGGCTGTAGCCCATCGCTTCGAGACGTGGCCGTTGCTGGCACAGCATGCGCCCCAGCCAAGCAGAAACAGCCAGACCCAGCGTGATGAAAAAGTAACGTTGCCAGCCACCAGCGTTCGCCAAAAAGCTGAATGCCGCACCCGGATTCAGGACATGAACGAGGTTGAAAAACGGGGTGATTTCGACTTGCTCACCGTAGGCAAACGTGCGGATGATGGCGAACTTCGTGAGCTGATCGGTCATGACAGCACTGGCGGCCACGGTGAACCAGACCCAAGCCGATGTGCGGCGGGCCGATTGCCACACAGGGGCGGCCAACGGCAGCAACCACCCGGCGAGTGCCGTGCAGCTCCATCCCAGCGTCCACCCCGCCAACACATCGGCCGGAAAGTGCATTCCGGCCGCGATGCGCGACCAGCCGACCAATGTGGCGTACAGCATTAAACTGAGACGACCACGGCGGCCCATCAAAGGCCAGAGCGCACCGACCACCATCGCGGCATAGGTGGCATGCCCGCTGGGCAGGCTGTAGTGAAGCTCTTTGTCCCCGATGACGCGCGCCAGGTCGCCAAGGACGGCAGGCGGGCGTGGAAAGTCGAACCATAGCTTCAAGGCGGTGGCGACCAATAACGCCAGCAAGAAGGCCGCGCTAAAACCAATAAGGCGATGCCGAACGGCCGTACCACGCGCCGGGTTTGTAGCCGATTTCGACCACCACCACAGACCCAACAGCATCAGCGGCGCTGTCCAGTAACTTCCCACGAGGCCAAAGAACCATGCCAGTGGTTTCAGCGTGGCGGGCGTGCCTGTGTTGATGGCTTGAAACAACGCGATGTTCAGGCCACCCCAGTCATAGAGAAAGAGTTTCCAGCTCATCGGCGCAACAACCTCAAGCCGTTGCCGACAACAAGCAAGCTGGCACCCATATCGGCGAACACAGCCATCCACATGGTCGCGTGACCCGTGAAGGTGAGCACCAAAAATACCGCCTTGATGCCAAGGGCCAGCACAATGTTTTGCATCAGCACCTGTGCTGTCGCACGCGACAGGCGCACGAAGGTCGGAATCTTGCGCAGGTCATCGTCCATCAGGGCCACGTCGGCGGTTTCAATAGCGGTATCTGTGCCCGCCGCTCCCATTGCAAAGCCAATGTCCGCACGCGCCAAGGCCGGTGCGTCGTTGATGCCATCACCGACCATGCCAACCTTGCCGTTTCTGGACAATTGCTCCACTTCGCGCAGTTTGTCGTCGGGCAGTTGGTTGCCTTGCGCGCGGTCAATGCCGGCTTGTGCGGCGATGGCCTGTGCCGTGTGGGGGTTATCGCCGGTCAACATCACGGTGTTGATGCCCAGAGCATGCAGCTCGGCGATGGCTCTCTTGCTGCTGTCCTTGATGGTGTCCGCAACGGCGAATAAGCCATGTACCCCTTTTGCGCCCACCAGCATCACGACGGTCTTGCCAGCGGTTTCCAGCGCAGCGATGCGCTGCTCCAGCTCTGGTGTGCACTGCCCCAGCTCTTCGAGCATCCGGTGGTTGCCCAGATGGTAGGTCGCACCGTTGATTTGGCCTTGCACACCCCGACCGGGCAGCGCGTTGAATTCGGCCACGTCGAGCAAGGCAACCCCGTCCGTCTGCGCGGCCTGTGCCACCGCCTTGGATACAGGATGGTCCGAGCGGGCCGCCAGACTGGCAGCGATGCTGCGGCTGTCCGAGGCGAGTGCATTGCCCCATGTGACAAAGTCGGTCTGTGCGGGCTTGCCGTGCGTGATCGTGCCGGTCTTGTCCAGAGCCAGCCAGCGCAGCTTGCGGCCTTCTTCCAGATAGACGCCACCTTTGATGAGAATGCCGTGGCGGGCGGCGGCGGCCAGGCCGCTGACGATGCTGACCGGTGTAGAGATCACCAGTGCGCACGGGCAGGCGACCACCAGCAGAACCAATGCACGGTAGATCCAGTCGAGCCATGCCGCACCCATGAACAGCGGCGGCAACAACGCGACGGCGATGGCAACGCCGAATACAACGGGGGTGTACCAGCGGGCGAACTGATCGACAAAACGCTGAGTCGGCGCACGACTACCTTGCGCAGCCTCTACCGCGTGAATGATCCGGGCCAAAGTGGAGTTGTTGGCCAAGGCGGTGACGCGGTACTCGAACGAGCCGGATTCGTTGATCGTGCCAGCGAACACCGAATCACCGGGGGATTTTTCGACCGGGAGGCTTTCACCCGTGATCGGGGCTTGGTTGACGGCAGAGCGGCCTTCCAGCACCTCACCATCAAGGGCGATGCGCTCACCTGGTTTGACCCGGACGCGGGCGCCGATGGTGATTTGCTTGGCGCCCACCTCGCGCCATGTGCCGTCAGCCTGCTGTACCGTGGCCTGTTCCGGGGTCAGGTCGAGCAGGCCACGGATAGCGTTACGAGCGCGATCCAGCGATTTGGCTTCGATTACCTCGGCCAGCGCGAACAGTACCATCACCATTGCCGCTTCGGGCCAGTGGCCGATCAACATGGCACCCGTGACCGCAATCGACATGAGGGCGTTCATGTTGAGATTACGGTTCTTGAGCGCGATCCACCCCTTCTTGTAGGTGGAGAGGCCACCCGTGAAGACCGCGACAAGCGCCAGAACGACAACCGACCAGTGATTGCCGTTGTGGAGCCAGTAGACCGCCTCGGCCGCCGATGCAGTGACCAAGGAGATGCCCAGCGGCCACCAGTTGGTCGGCGTGGTCACAGGGGCGGCGGATGGAGATGCGACCTCTGCCGTGTCCACGACCTGCGCCTCGAATCCAAGCGCTTGCAGTGCCACGAGCACGTCTGGCAGAACCTGGTTCGCATGGCGTACCGACAGCGTGCGCTGCATCAGGTTGAAATCGAGATCAGCAACACCGGCCACGGTGCCGAGCTTGTTGCGGATCAACGTCTCTTCGGTCGGGCAATCCATCTTGGCAATGGACAGCTTGGTCGTCTGCTCGGCCGACGCCTGATCCATGCGCACAGCTTGCATGCCGATGGCCTTCAGCGCCTGCTCGACGGGAGACAACGAAGGCAATTCGTGTCGCACGGTCAAGGTACGTTGCATCAGGTTGAATTCAAGACCCGCCACCCCCGCCAGACCGGCCAGTTTGCTTCGGATCAGCGCCTCTTCGGTCGGGCAATCCATGTTCTCGATGCGGTACACCGCTTGAGCCGATCCGGTTGCCAGCGGGGCCGGTGCCGTGGGTTGGATGATCGGCTCAGTCGTGCAGCCACACCCCTTTGAAGCGCATTCGCTCATGAGTAACTCCTGAAAATCTTCTATTCAGCCTCCATTAAAATCTCTATAGTCACTATAGAGTCAAGTGATAATTGGAGATTGATGCATGGAAATCAGAATTGGCGACCTCGCCAAGCGCTCTGGGTGCGAGGTCGTGACCATCCGCTACTACGAGAAGGAAGGGCTACTGCCAAAGCCAGCGCGAAGCGGTGGCAACTTTCGGTTGTACGGTGAGGCGCACATTGAGCGCTTGCAATTCATCCGTCATTGCCGTTCGCTCGACATGACGTTGAGCGAGATTCGCGCATTGCTGGGTCTGCGAGACAACCCGATGCAGGACTGTGGGGAGGTCATCACGCTGCTGGAGGCCCATATTCAACAGGTGGAAATGCGTGTGTCCGCGCTGTTGCAGTTAAAACGGCACTTGGTTGATTTGCGCGAGAAGTGTTCTGGCTCTCGATCTGTAGAGGCGTGCGGCATTTTGCAAGGGTTGGGCAATTGCCATGGTGAAAGTGCCACGAACAGTCAAACATCTGGGTAAGTAAGGGCTTAGCGTGCTTTATTTAATGAGATGGTCACTCCCTCCTTCCCGGTACTATGCTGAGGACAGGCTTTCATTCGGAGAACTATCATGGAAAACATTGCGCTCATTGGTATCGATCTGGGTAAAAACTCTTTCCATATTCATTGCCAGG
>NZ_JBLVYK010000320.1:0-264 GCF_048284255.1 Enterobacter cloacae complex sp.6700776
GATGAACTACCTGGTCTCGTGGGCTCGGAGATGTGTATAAGAGACAGGGCATATTCTCCTGCGCTGCGCTGCCGGGCAGCGCGAGGCGTGAGCCCTGCAGGCTCACATCGCGGACGACCAGATGCTGGCTGGTGTCGACATCCATATTGAGTAGTTGGGCAAAGCCGATCCCGTTGAGCTTACCGCGGATCTCGCCGCCCTTTTCCAGCCAGTTGGCTAACGCCTCGCGTTCAAAAGTAATGTGGATCACTTCCATATCGTGAA
>NZ_JBLVYK010000321.1:0-263 GCF_048284255.1 Enterobacter cloacae complex sp.6700776
GGTTAATCCCTGCAAAGGTAATTGTGCAAGACGCAACATATCGGGATGGCAATTCTGCACTTGTTCTGGTGAATCAACAAAACAGATATAGCGATCTTTGGCTAAATACAGTTCAGAAATAGGGGTTCCGAGGATCTCGCTTAATTGTGGATATTGGCTTAAATCGGCAGGTTCACAATCTAAAATAGGGAAGTCTAATGTGAAGCCTTCTTGATTTTTATGAACCGTCAGTTCTCCAGATAAGGACTGAAATACAATAGGGT
>NZ_JBLVYK010000322.1:0-263 GCF_048284255.1 Enterobacter cloacae complex sp.6700776
ATTTAAAACAGAACCCTTATTTCTTTATTCGCAATGCGTCTATTGCTGAACATATCAAGGTTCCTAATGCCGTTCAGGAGGCTATCTCGCTTCCTGAATTGGTGATGAGCCGTCAACGTCAAAAAATCAAAAATCTCGAGCAGGATATCCGCTTTATGGTGGAACAAGCCCACGAAAATGGGCAACTGTTCGATGAGCTTCTTTATCTCGTCATTGAAATGTCTTCCGCAAATAGTTTGCGGTAGATGCTGTTTGTGTTGAAT
>NZ_JBLVYK010000323.1:0-262 GCF_048284255.1 Enterobacter cloacae complex sp.6700776
CCTCGTGGGCTCGGAGATGTGTATAATAGACAGCTCTTGACCTGATTCTGGTTGTTCAGTTTCATGAGGTTCCTTGTCTTCCTCTTCGAAATGGATCAGTGAAAATACGCTTTCGGCAATCATTTGTTGCCCTTTACCACTGAAATGGATCCCATCACCACTGCGCAATTTTATAGCATTGCTACCATCCCCAATATAGTCGGAATAGTCGTCATTTTTATATTTAAAGACGTCATTAGCAGAAATGTACATTTCGCCATAC
>NZ_JBLVYK010000324.1:0-262 GCF_048284255.1 Enterobacter cloacae complex sp.6700776
TTTCTGATGTATTTCCAAATAAGAAAATTGATACTTTGGCCTAAAACAAATCAACAACCACGGGTTGTAAAATTTGAACCCGGAAAAGTTAATATTATCAGCGGTGCATCAAAAACAGGTAAGTCGGCTGTTATCCCTATTATTGATTATTGTCTATGTTCTGATAAGTGTGCCATTCCAGTTGGTGTCATTCGAGAATCATGTTCATGGTTTGGTATACTGATTGATACGGCTGAAGGTCCAAAATTACTGGCACGTAAAG
>NZ_JBLVYK010000325.1:0-262 GCF_048284255.1 Enterobacter cloacae complex sp.6700776
TGAAGTACCTGGTCTCGTGGGCTCGGAGATGTGTATAAGAGACAGGATGCAACAGTCTGATATTCAGCACATGGAATTCCGCGACGATCGCTTTGTGGCCGCCGTGCAGACGACGCGCGTCAATCACATCCGGCACCTGGTTCAGTTTACCGAGCACCCCTGTCTCTTATACACATCTGACGCTGCCGACGACATCGCTCCAGTGTAGATCTCGGTGGTAGTGGTGTAGGGAGGGGGGGGGGGGGGGGGGGGGGGGGGGGGG
>NZ_JBLVYK010000326.1:0-262 GCF_048284255.1 Enterobacter cloacae complex sp.6700776
GGTGGTGCGCACCAGGCGTGGGTACAGTCTGGCGAACTCTTCCGGCAGGGTATTATCAATACCGATGGCAAACAACCTGCGATTTAACGCCTGGGCGAGGTGGGTATAAAGCTGATCACATAACCCCTGTTCATCATAAAAACGAACATTTCCCAGCTCACGAAAATGGTTTACCAGACGTTTGATAGACTGACGCAATTGTCTGTCCCGCTGATGCGCATCCCGCAATGGATCGGGAACCAGCAACATGGAAAAAAGTAGT
>NZ_JBLVYK010000327.1:0-261 GCF_048284255.1 Enterobacter cloacae complex sp.6700776
GTACACAAGCGACTTTACCTTGGAATGGACCAAGAACCAGTTCCTTTCCATCACTCAAGTAAAAACCAACCCAGTTAATACCGGATAAACGTTCAAATAATAACGCACTGCTATTTGCTAAACTGGCAATTAAATCATACTCTCCAGCGATAAGTGCAGATAAACTATCTGAAAGTTCGTGATAATACTTCTCTTTATCCATATTTATTTTCAGTTATACGTAAACAAGTAAAAAATATTAGTAAGCGTAGACCGTAGGTT
>NZ_JBLVYK010000328.1:0-261 GCF_048284255.1 Enterobacter cloacae complex sp.6700776
GTATCCGGATGTCGCGTGGAGACCGTGACGCTATGCCCGAGCTCCAGCAATCTGGGTATCAGATGTCGGCCAATCAGGCCGGTACCACCAGTAAGCAGGATCTTCATACCACCTCCCTGACATGGTTAGCGACGCCAGCTCATGGTCATGGACACCGAGTCGGCATAGCGCAGCGCATGAAGTTTATCAATCTCCACTTCAGCATATGTGACCCAGTGATGTTCGCATGCGATATTCAGCACATCCTGAGTTAATTTTTCC
>NZ_JBLVYK010000329.1:0-261 GCF_048284255.1 Enterobacter cloacae complex sp.6700776
TTTTTCTCTTCCTCTTTAGCATATTCAGATGTCAATATGTATGGACCAGGTGGTCCTCATACTGCATTAAAGGAAGCATCTTCGTTATATCAAAAGCAAACCGGAGTAAAAGTAAATGTTAATTACGGACCACAAGCAAGCTGGAATAACATAGCAAAAAAAGATGCTGATATTATTTTTGGTGCATCAGAACAATCATCCCTTGCAATCATTAGAGATCATAACGAAAAATTTAATGAAAAAGATACAACACCTTTATAT
>NZ_JBLVYK010000032.1:0-17725 GCF_048284255.1 Enterobacter cloacae complex sp.6700776
ATCCCCTGGGCGAAATGCGCCTGGTAAGCAGAGTTTTTGAAATGTAAGGCCTTTGAATAAGACAAAAGGCTGCCTCATCGCTAACTTTGCAACAGTGCCGCGCGACGAGCAGCAGCACCAGGAGCAGAAGCACGTCGAGAAAAAGCAACAGCAGATCGAGCAGCGCCCACGGCGGGCCGCTCGCATCGGATAAGTCGAAAAATCCGGCTAAAGTGGCCGAGCTGCACATCAGGCCGCGCGGTTTTCCTCCCTGATCGCCGGCGCGGTTTCTTCCTCCCTGAACCGCATGCAGACTTGCCGCCTCGGACACCCCGAGGCGGTTTTTTTTCGCCTCGCTCGAGCATCGCCGCATCCGACGATGCCGAGACGACCAGGCCGCGCACGTCGAGCTGCAGCATCGCCATTGCCGACGATGGCACCAGGTCGCCGGCGGTGGCCACCGACCTCGAGCTCGCATCGCCACATCCGACGATGCGCGCCGGCGTCGACCATCGCCAGGTCTGACGATGGCGGCCGCCCTGCCCTGGATCTCGCATCGCCATTTCTGGCGATGAGATCCACGGAGCGGCCATTTAGACCCGCCAATAACGACCCGGCCAAGATAAATCGCATGACGGCCTTTTTGGCCGGGGGTAGCTGTCGTTTTCAGAAGACGGCTGCACTGAACGTCAGAAGCCGACTGCACTATAGCAGCGGAGGGGTTGGATCCATCAGGCAACGACGGGCTGCTGCCGGCCATCAGCGGACGCAGGGAGGACTTTCCGCAACCGGCCGTTCGATGCGGCACCGATGGCCTTCGCGCAGGGGTAGTGAATCCGCCAGGATTGACTTGCGCTGCCCTACCTCTCACTAGTGAGGGGCGGCAGCGCATCAAGCGGTGAGCGCACTCCGGCACCGCCAACTTTCAGCACATGCGTGTAAATCATCGTCGTAGAGACGTCGGAATGGCCGAGCAGATCCTGCACGGTTCGAATGTCGTAACCGCTGCGGAGCAAGGCCGTCGCGAACGAGTGGCGGAGGGTGTGCGGTGTGGCGGGCTTCGTGATGCCTGCTTGTTCTACGGCACGTTTGAAGGCGCGCTGAAAGGTCTGGTCATACATGTGATGGCGACGCACGACACCGCTCCGTGGATCGGTCGAATGCGTGTGCTGCGCAAAAACCCAGAACCACGGCCAGGAATGCCCGGCGCGCGGATACTTCCGCTCAAGGGCGTCGGGAAGCGCAACGCCGCTGCGGCCCTCGGCCTGGTCCTTCAGCCACCATGCCCGTGCACGCGACAGCTGCTCGCGCAGGCTGGGTGCCAAGCTCTCGGGTAACATCAAGGCCCGATCCTTGGAGCCCTTGCCCTCCCGCACGATGATCGTGCCGTGATCGAAATCCAGATCCTTGACCCGCAGTTGCAAACCCTCACTGATCCGCATGCCCGTTCCATACAGAAGCTGGGCGAACAAACGATGCTCGCCTTCCAGAAAACCGAGGATGCGAACCACTTCATCCGGGGTCAGCACCACCGGCAAGCGCCGCGACGGCCGAGGTCTTCCGATCTCCTGAAGCCAGGGCAGATCCGTGCACAGCACCTTGCCGTAGAAGAACAGCAAGGCCGCCAATGCCTGACGATGCGTGGAGACCGAAACCTTGCGCTCGTTCGCCAGCCAGGACAGAAATGCCTCGACTTCGCTGCTGCCCAAGGTTGCCGGGTGACGCACACCGTGGAAACGGATGAAGGCACGAACCCAGTGGACATAAGCCTGTTCGGTTCGTAAGCTGTAATGCAAGTAGCGTATGCGCTCACGCAACTGGTCCAGAACCTTGACCGAACGCAGCGGTGGTAACGGCGCAGTGGCGGTTTTCATGGCTTGTTATGACTGTTTTTTTGTACAGTCTATGCCTCGGGCATCCAAGCAGCAAGCGCGTTACGCCGTGGGTCGATGTTTGATGTTATGGAGCAGCAACGATGTTACGCAGCAGGGCAGTCGCCCTAAAACAAAGTTAGGCCCGCACGGAATCAACATCTCATGTCCGCCAACAATGCCGCAATAGTTCTACGAGTCATGGCCGAGAACGATCTGCCAATGCTCCATGCTTGGCTGAACCGCCCCCACATAGTCGAGTGGTGGGGCGGCGAGGATGAACGCCCAACTCTTGACGAAGTCTTAGAACACTATTCGCCCGAAGTTCTGGCAAAGCAAGCTGTAGTGCCTTACATCGCAATGCTAGATGACGAACCCATCGGCTACGCCCAATCCTACATCGCACTTGGAAGTGGCGATGGATGGTGGGAAGACGAAACTGATCCAGGGGTCCGCGGGATTGACCAGTCTTTGGCTAATCCATCACAGTTAAACAAGGGGTTGGGTACAAAGCTCGTACGCTCGCTCGTTGAACTCCTGTTTAGCGACCCGGCCGTAACGAAAATCCAAACCGATCCATCTCCTAGCAACCATCGCGCCATTCGCTGCTACGAGAAGGCCGGGTTCGTTCAAGAAAAAAACATCCTCACACCTGACGGCCCTGCGGTGTACATGGTCCAAACACGCCAGGCGTTCGAAAGCCTGCGCACTGTTCAAAGCTTCAAAATCAAGGGGAAGTGGTCATGAATGGCTGCACCATCTCTACCAACTGGTATCTCGGCGTGTTCTCATCTGCCTTCGCATCTGTCGTCAGCCTAACCGGGCGTTCAACCGGACATCAACGTGCTGCGCACGTTGATGTCGGTTAACTGGGGCGTTATGCTCTGTGAGCCTGGTTATTGGCGAAGCGAAAGTATGACGATTTCAGCAATAAACGCAAAAGGATAAAAAAATGACATGGAGAACGACCAGAACACTTTTACAGCCTCAAAAGCTGGAGTTCAATGAGTTTGAGATTCTTAATCCCGTAGTTGAGGGCGCCCGAATTGTCGGCATTGGCGAGGGTGCTCACTTTGTCGCGGAGTTCTCACTGGCTAGAGCTAGTCTTATTCGCTATTTTGTCGAGAGGCATGATTTTAACCCACATTTCCCAAGTAAGGCGCTGATTTCGCTGTCCTGACCATTATATTTCCTATATAAAACATGGTGTTGAAGGCTGCGAGGGGCGCGTTTCATGGATCACCCAGAGGGTGCGGGCTTGCAACGGGCAGATCGGGTGGATTTCGACCCTCGCGTGCGGCTGGAATTTCGCGGCACGCAGCTCAGTTCCGACGGCGGCCTTCTGGTGATGCGCGAGCTTGATGACGCGCTCGGGTTGTCCGATTTGGCGTCAGCGGCGCTGCGCGATACTCGCTCTGGCAAGAACACGGTCCATCGGCTCGACGGCCTGTTCCGGCAATCAGTCTTTGGGCGGCTGGCCGGATACGAGGATGTCAACGACGCCAACCGTCTCGCCTGCGATCCGGTCATGCGCCAAGTTGTCGGCGGCAGAGCGGTCGATGCACAAGCGGCCTCGGCATCGCAGATGGGACGGTTCGAGACCGAGACGCTGGCTCTGGCCGGGAACCGTGCCGCGCTGGCCGACCTGAACGGGCAATGGATCGACCGGTTCCATGACCGTAACGGGCTGAAGTACATCGTTCTGGACATGGACAGCTCGGTCAGCCCGACCCATGGCGACCAGGAAGGGTCCGCCTGGAATGGCCATTTCGACTGTAGCTGCTATCACCCCAACTTTCTGTTCAACCAGTTCGGGATGCTGGAACGCTGCGCCCTGCGCCATGGCAACGTCCACAGCGCCGATGGCTGGCGTGATGTTCTCGACCCCGTAATTGCGCGCTACGCGGAGCGCGACCTTGGTGGCAGGTTCTTCCGGGCCGATGCTGCCTACGCGATCCCGGCGATCTATGAGCGATTGGAAGAAGCGCGGTTCTTCTACGCCATCCGGCTGCCCGCAAACGCGGTCCTCAAGGACAAGATCGCGCATCGGCTAACGCGCCCTGTCGGGCGGCCGTCACTGACCAAGGTCAAGCGGTTCTTCGAGGAATTCGAGTATCAGGCGGCGTCCTGGGACAAGGAACGCCGGGTGATCGCCAAGATCGAATGGCATCCGGGCGAACTGTTCCCGCGTGTCGGCTTCATCGTCACCAACCTGCCGATGGAGCCGGACTGGGTGGTGCGGTTCTACAACCAGCGCGGCACCGCCGAGCAGCACATCAAAGAGGGCAAATACGCCTTTCGCTGGACGCGGCTGTCGTGCCGGAAGTTCCGCGACAATGAGGTGCGGCTGCAACTGCACGCCCTGGCGTACAACCTGGCCACCTTCTTGCGCTGCATCGAGCTGCCCGAGGCCATGGCCGACTGGTCGTTGACCAGCCTGCAACTGAAGCTGATCAAGATCGGGGCACGTGTGGTCCGTCACGCCCGCACCATCACCTTCCAGCTGGCCGAGGTCGCTGTCACCGGCACGATGGTACGCGCCATCCTCGCCGCTATCCGCCGATTGCGAGCGCCACCGCTATGCGCATGATCGCGATCCACGCTCAAACTGAACGAAAGCGGCTGGACAGATCTGTCCGCTGCGCTGAAAAACGCCGCCCCTGGGCAAGGAAACAGCGGCTTCGCGGTCTGATCCGTCCAGATCCAGCAGTCTGCGCGACCGCAGGTGCCGCTTGCGGCAGAAAATCCTTGTCTAGCGCTCGGATACAGGCTATCTTCACCTCAAACGACACGCCACTTGGGGAATGCAGGATATAGAGGATGGCAGCGGAATGAACACAAGGGAAACAATTGCGGCGGACCTTTCACGGCTGGGTGTCCAATCCGGCGCTCTCGTCATGGTTCACGCATCGCTGAAGGCGATCGGCCCCGTCGATGGAGGCGCAGCATCGATAGTGTCTGCCCTGCTCGATGCCGTCGGCCCCACTGGAAGCTTGATGGGATACGCCTCGTGGGACCGGTCGCCTTACGAAGAAACGCTCAATGGCGCACGGATGGATGCGGAACTGCGCCACCGATGGCCGCCGTTCGATCCAGCCATATCAGGCACGTATCGCGGCTTCGGCCTGCTCAACCGGTTCCTCCTCCAGACACCCGGCGCCCGGCGCAGCGCGCACCCGGATGCCTCGATGGTCGCGGTAGGGCCTCTGGCCGGCACTCTGACGCGGCCTCACGAACTTGGGCAGGCTTTCGGACCTGGATCGCCGCTGGAGCGTTTCGTCGAGCGTGCCGGAAAGGTTCTGTTGCTCGGAGCCCCGCTCGATTCCGTTACCGTCCTGCACTACGCCGAGGCCATTGCCCGCATCCCGAACAAGCGACGCGTGAGCTACGAAATGCCGATCCGCAGCGAGGACGGCGGAGTGAGATGGAAACGCGCCGAGGATTTCGACTCCAACGGCATTCTCGATTGTTTCGCTATCGAAGGAGAGCCGGACGCCGTCGAGACAATTACCAATGCCTATGTGGAGCTGCGACGCCATCGGGAGGGCTTGGTCGGTCAGGCGCACTGCTACTTGTTCGAAGCGCGGGATATCGTTTCGTTCGGTGTCGACTATCTTCAACGGCACTTTGGCTCGCCCTGATCCGACGCATGGCATGCGGGATGCTCGCCCGCACCCTATCAACGACTATGTATCCAGGGTGCGCCCCGCCGAAAATACGGGCCCCGCGACACTGTGAACAGAAGCGCTTAACATCAAGGGGGACTCTATGTCTGCTACCGCAACCATGTTTGCCCAGTCGTTCTTCCATGGAACCAAAGCCGCTCTTGCACCCGGTGATCTGATCGCCGTCGGTTATCGATCGAATTTCACAGACGCGAAATCCCTGTCGTGGGTGTATTTTACAGGCACGCTCGATGCGGCGATCTGGGGCGCCGAATTGGCGGGTGGCAGCGGAACGGAACGAATTTATGTCGTCGAACCGACCGGCGCCATCGAGGAGGATCCGAACCTGACGGATAAGAAGTTCCCGGGTAACCCGACCCTGTCTTATCGCTCCCGCGATCCATTGCGCGTAATTGCTGAAGTGACGAAGTGGCAAGCACACACGGCCCAGCGGCTGCGGGAAATGAAGGAGGGCCTGGCGCGTCTGAACGCAGAAGGTGCCGAGATCATCGATTAACGTCGCCTGCCGGCAGTGCCATCATGGCGCATGGAACCGACTGTAGCCGATGACCGCACTGGTCTTTATTCGCGTCGCGGATGCCACAAATTGCTTAGCCCACTCGCCGCCTGGGGCCGATTTTCGCCCCTCGCCTTGAAGGGATTCCGAGTAGAATCCCGTGGCCATTGTTAATTAAGCAAGCGCGTTAATTAACAAATATGATCTCCGCATCGCAACCGTACCTCTCGGTCAGGTTAAACGTGTCCAGGCTGGCAAGCACTTCGGCGCTTTGCCAGTTCATGCTGGCAATCGTGCCTACGCAATGATGGGCGGCATCGTCGTGGGAACGGCGCTGACGATTCTCTTCCTACGGGCCCTCTATGTCGCCTGGTTCTGGATCCCGCGTGAAGTCGAGCAAACTGATTAATATGCACGACTTCGATCAGTTGGTGCCGTTAATTTCACCAAATGCGATATTCTGGTTCAATGACGGATCATTTTGTGGACTGAAGCAGATACGGCAAGCCTTTGAGGAAACCTGGAAAAAATTTCCTCTTGAAAATTATTGGTTAGAAAACCTGGAGTGGGTTGCCCAGTCGAAAGATTGTGCCGGATGCACCTATCACTTCCGGTGGAGGGCAATTTTAAATGGTAGCGCTCTGGAAGGCGGTGGGCGAGGAACAACTATCCTTCGTAGAGAAGCGAATGTCTGGAAGATCACTCACGAACATCTGAGCCAGTTCCCTAAACAAGACCCCAAGGGCCGACAGCTGCCGAGTAGATCGCTCGGATTGCGCCAAAAGCGGTCATGAGAGAAATGCCGCGACCTCAATGGTCGCGGCTGGCAGTTATGCAACGTCCTGTAACTGGGCCTCTCCATTGTGGAGGAAGCATGCTTAATGCGATTGGTTTGGAATGTGGGGCGATTCAGGCATCCCGGCTATCTGAATGGCTCAACTCAACAGCCGGTGCTCATGAACTTGAGCGATTTTCGGATACCCTGACCTTTTCTTTGTATGGCTCAGTGCTGATTTGGGTTAAATCATATCTACGCGAATCAGGAAGAAAACTGCAGTTAGTCGGAATCGATTTACCCAACACCTTGAATCCAAGGGACGACCTAGCGCAATTGGCCGAAATTATCCAGGTCATCGACCACCTCATGAAACCCCACGTTGATGCGCTGACTCAGTTGTTGACGTCCATTGATGGCCAGTCGGCGGTTATTTCATCGGCAAAATGGGGGGAGTTGGAAACGGCTCAGCAGGAGAAAGCTATCTCAGGGGTAACCAGATTGAAGCTCCGTTTGGCGTCGCTTGCCCCTGTCCTGAAAAATCACGTCAACAGCGATTTTTTCCGAAAAGCCTCTGATCGAATAGAGTCGATAGAGTATACGTTGGAAACCTTGCGTGTAATGAAAGCTTTCTTCGATGGTACCTCTCTTGAGGGAGATACTTCCGTACGTGACTCGTATATGGCGGGCGTGGTGGATGGAATGGTTCGAGCGAATCCGGATGTAAGGATAATTCTGCTGGCGCACAACAATCATTTACAAAAAACTCCAGTTTCCTTTTCAGGCGAGCTTACGGCTGTTCCCATGGGACAGCATCTCGCAGAGAGGGAGGAGGGGGATTACCGTGCGATTGCATTCACCCATCTTGGACTCACCGTGCCGGAAATGCATTTCCCATCGCCCGACAGTCCTCTTGGATTCTCTGTTGTGACCACGCCTGCCGATGCAATCCGTGAGGATAGTGTGGAACAGTATGTCATCGATGCCTGTGGTAAGGAGGATTCATGCCTGACATTGACAGATGACCCCATGGAAGCAAAGCGAATGCGGTCCCAAAGCGCCTCTGTAGAAACGAATTTGAGCGAGGCATTTGATGCCATCGTCTGCGTTCCCAGCGCCGGCAAGGACAGCCTGGTTGCCCTATAGGAAACCAGAAATGAAATGAAGGAGCATAACCTGCCAATCCACCGGACGGTTTTCAACCGCCGGTGATCAGCGCGTTAGATGCACTAAGCACATAATTGCTCACAGCCAAACTATCAGGTCAAGTCTGCTTTTATTATTTTTAAGCGTGCATAATAAGCCCTACACAAATTGGGAGATATATCATGAAAGGCTGGCTTTTTCTTGTTATCGCAATAGTTGGCGAAGTAATCGCAACATCCGCATTAAAATCTAGCGAGGGCTTTACTAAGCTTGCCCCTTCCGCCGTTGTCATAATCGGTTATGGCATCGCATTTTATTTTCTTTCTCTGGTTCTGAAATCCATCCCTGTCGGTGTTGCTTATGCAGTCTGGTCGGGACTCGGCGTCGTCATAATTACAGCCATTGCCTGGTTGCTTCATGGGCAAAAGCTTGATGCGTGGGGCTTTGTAGGTATGGGGCTCATAATTGCTGCCTTTTTGCTCGCCCGATCCCCATCGTGGAAGTCGCTGCGGAGGCCGACGCCATGGTGACGGTGTTCGGCATTCTGAATCTCACCGAGGACTCCTTCTTCGATGAGAGCCGGCGGCTAGACCCCGCCGGCGCTGTCACCGCGGCGATCGAAATGCTGCGAGTCGGATCAGACGTCGTGGATGTCGGACCGGCCGCCAGCCATCCGGACGCGAGGCCTGTATCGCCGGCCGATGAGATCAGACGTATTGCGCCGCTCTTAGACGCCCTGTCCGATCAGATGCACCGTGTTTCAATCGACAGCTTCCAACCGGAAACCCAGCGCTATGCGCTCAAGCGCGGCGTGGGCTACCTGAACGATATCCAAGGATTTCCTGACCCTGCGCTCTATCCCGATATTGCTGAGGCGGACTGCAGGCTGGTGGTTATGCACTCAGCGCAGCGGGATGGCATCGCCACCCGCACCGGTCACCTTCGACCCGAAGACGCGCTCGACGAGATTGTGCGGTTCTTCGAGGCGCGGGTTTCCGCCTTGCGACGGAGCGGGGTCGCTGCCGACCGGCTCATCCTCGATCCGGGGATGGGATTTTTCTTGAGCCCCGCACCGGAAACATCGCTGCACGTGCTGTCGAACCTTCAAAAGCTGAAGTCGGCGTTGGGGCTTCCGCTATTGGTCTCGGTGTCGCGGAAATCCTTCTTGGGCGCCACCGTTGGCCTTCCTGTAAAGGATCTGGGTCCAGCGAGCCTTGCGGCGGAACTTCACGCGATCGGCAATGGCGCTGACTACGTCCGCACCCACGCGCCTGGAGATCTGCGAAGCGCAATCACCTTCTCGGAAACCCTCGCGAAATTTCGCAGTCGCGACGCCAGAGACCGAGGGTTAGATCATGCCTAGCATTCACCTTCCGGCCGCCCGCTAAATATCTCCTTTTGGGTTGTTAATAAAACATCCAATAAGTTGACTGTGCGTGAAAAAGAAAGTTTTGTGTGATGGCGTTGAAGATCGCACCGTTAAGCTCTTATGTGGGATGGTGCAGAGCTCGACGACTACCGATAAAACGCAACCGCCGCAAACAGACAAGAAAAAGCCCCAACTGATAACAGTTGGGGCTTCAGTATTGTGATTGGTGGAGCAATAGCACCCTGAACCCAAAACCTTCTCGCTCAACCGGTAGTGGCTGATAACAACTCGTGAGGGCTATTGCGGGTTAAGCATTTAGCGATGTCTAGGGCCAGACTGGACGTCTGAACGCAAGCCGCTGATACTGTACATAACCACAGTATCAGCGGAGGATACCCATGTCGCTGGCAAGGAACGCCACGGCGAGTCAATCGCCCACTCAAACAAACGGTTACGAACGCCACCAACCCGACCAGACGCTGCTCTACCAGCTGGTTGAGCAGCACTACCCAGCCTTCAAAGCCTCACTCGAAGCCCAAGGTCAACACCTGCCTCGCTACATCCAACAAGAATTCAACGACCTCCTCCAATGTGGCCGTCTGGAGTATGGTTTCATGCGGGTTCGCTGCGAGGATTGTCATCACGAGCGTCTGGTCGCCTTCAGCTGTAAACGACGCGGCTTTTGCCCTAGCTGCGGTGCCCGCCGGATGGCCGAGAGTGCGGCGCTGCTGATAGACGAAGTCTTCCCCAAGGAGCCCATTCGCCAGTGGGTGCTCAGCTTTCCTTTCCAGCTACGCTTTTTGCTGGCTCGCCATCCCCAGCTGATGGGCCAGGTCTTGAGTATCGTCTATCGTACACTCTCAACTCATCTGATCAAAAAAGCCGGTTACACCAAAGCCTCTGCACAAACTGGCTCAGTGACTCTTATCCAACGCTTTGGCTCCGCGCTAAATCTCAATGTCCACTACCACATGCTGTTTCTCGATGGTGTCTATGCCGAAGATGACTATGGCAAGCAACGCTTCCATCGTGTCAAGGCACCCACTTACGATGAGCTGAATACGCTCGCTCACACCCTCAGCCATCGCATCGCTCGCTGCATGGAAAAGCGTGGGATTTTGGAGCGTGATGCCGAGAATACGTGGTTGACACTGGAAGAGGGCGAAGACGATACGCTGACTCAATTACATGGTGCTTCGGTTACGTATCGCATTGCCGTCGGCCCCCAGCAAGGGCGCAAAGTCTTCACCCTGCAAACCTTGCCAGGGCGTGAGGATAAAGCCGACTCAAGCAGTCGAGTAGCCAACCATGCTGGTTTCTCGCTACACGCCGGTGTGATGGCCGAAGCGCATCAGCGGGATAAGCTTGAGCGCTTGTGTCGCTACATTAGTCGGCCAGCGGTTTCAGAAAAACGTCTGGCATTAACCGCCAATGGGCAGGTGCGTTACGAGCTCAAAACTCCGTACCGCAATGGCACCACCCATGTGATCTTCGAGCCGCTGGACTTCATCGCCAAACTCGCTGCGTTGGTACCTAAGCCGCGAGTCAACCTCACACGCTTCCACGGCGTCTTTGCACCGAACAGCAAACACCGAGTTCAAGTAACACCCGCCAAGCGGGGCAAGAAGCCCGACAAATCGGAAGGTCTCGATACTAACTGGCGTGACAAGAGTCCTGCAGAGCGCCACCGCGCCATGACCTGGATGCAACGCCTCAAGCGAGTCTTCAATATTGATATTGAAGTCTGCGAACACTGCGGCGGTCACGTCAAAGTGATTGCCAGCATCGAAGATCCGAAGGTCATTGAGCAGATTCTCAAGCATCTGAAACAGAAAACAGCCAAGGCGAATGCCGCCAAGCAGCGTGAGCTGCCACCAGAACGAGCGCCGCCACTGACTCCCAGCCTGTTCGATCCATCACAGAGTCGTCTCTTTGACTGACGACCCCAAATCCAACACTGCTCAACACTGCCAACTTTTAAACGGGGCGGTGGGGCAGTTTGTATCTCTCGAGCTATCAGGCTAGAGATTTTACCGCCAAATCGAACCTTATTAGAGCGGTTTAGGCTGGACCGGCAGTTAAAATTGGGGCTTGAGCGGTAAACGAGTGAGGGAATTTCAGGTAAGATACTTCGGATGAGGAGCAAAAAGGTGGTTTATACTTCCTATACCCAGTAGTGTTCCCCTGTCGGTTTGGTTGGGGTCGATGCCCCACTTTGGGCGCGGCGTTGGGCGCCGCAAGATGAAAGCTCTGTGTGAAGGCTTGGATATTAAGACCTTGGATGATTTCAATGCCATCACCGAAGAGCAGATCGTTAGCGTCGACAAATTCAGCTACAAAACTGCCGCAAAAGTGCTTGCAGGTATGGCTGAACATGCCGAGCTATTCAACAAGATTCAATCAATCATCGGGTTCAAACAGCAGGTCACTTCGGGGGATCGTTTTACCGGTGAGAAGATCGTGATCACCGGTTTTCGTGACGCGGCCTTGGAGAAGCTGATTGAAGCTGAGGGTGGTGAAGTGCAATCATCAGTCTCGTCGAAGACCACCATGGTGATCGCGGCATCCACTTCCGGATCTTCCGGCAAATTGAAGAAAGTGCACGATCTCAACAACAGCGGAAAGGCAAATATCAAACTGATTGATCTGGCCACCTTCCGTAAGCAATATCTGGAACAACCAGCATCGACTGGTTTGGAGTTTTAATGAGTCACCCACAACTTGAGCTAATAGTCGCTGTGGATTCTAAGTTGGGATTCGGGAAAGGCGGCAAGATTCCATGGAAATGCAAAGAAGACATGGCGCGATTTACGCGGATTTCTAAAGAGATCCGCGTGTGCGTTATGGGGAAACACACGTATACTGACATGCGTGACATGCAGTTAGAAAAGGATGGCGCCGAGGAGCGAATCAAGGAGAAAGGAATTCTCCCCGAACGCGAATCGTTCGTGATCTCCTCGACGTTAAAACAAGAAGATGTCATAGGCGCTACTGTCGTTCCTGATCTTCGTGCTGTGATCAACCTGTATGAGAATACCGATCAACGCATTGCTGTCATTGGTGGGGAGAAGTTGTACATTCAAGCTCTTTCATCAGCAACGAAACTGCACATGACCATAATTCCAAGAGAGTTCGACTGTGATCGATTTATTCCTGTTGATCCGATCCAGAACAATTTTCACATTGATTCCAGTGCCAGCGAGACTGTGGAGGCAACCGTTGATGAGACTCAAGAGCGCATTCACTTTGCTACTTACGTGCGTAACAATCAGTAACGCGCTGGCAGTGGAAGAACAAGAACCAGAAACGAAGCAGACGGTGTTGGCCGTCTGCTTCGAAACATCATTATTGGCTCGAGAACTGATCGAGAATACCATTCTTGCGGACGACATCCAAAACAATACAGAAAAGATAGCTTTGCAGTTGTCGGAGCCCCTCCCCCCAACTTATAATGGGATTATTGCTGGGCTAAACAATGCTGTCGCCATGCGTGGGACAGCAAACGTTGAATCGCCATCAAGAGCATCCACAGATTTACGTGCAGCCGTCATCGGTTTATGGTGTATAAATGACACCATAGCCGCCCTGAATCAGACTGATAATGCAGTCTTACAGGACGGCGAGTTGCAACAAACACTTGTCGATTATTACAACAACTTATTGGCTGACATCGTTTGTCGTTTTCAGAAGACGGCTGCACTGAACGTCAGAAGCCGACTGCACTATAGCAGCGGAGGGGTTGGATCCATCAGGCAACGACGGGCTGCTGCCGGCCATCAGCGGACGCAGGGAGGACTTTCCGCAACCGGCCGTTCGATGCGGCACCGATGGCCTTCGCGCAGGGGTAGTGAATCCGCCAGGATTGACTTGCGCTGCCCTACCTCTCACTAGTGAGGGGCGGCAGCGCATCAAGCGGTGAGCGCACTCCGGCACCGCCAACTTTCAGCACATGCGTGTAAATCATCGTCGTAGAGACGTCGGAATGGCCGAGCAGATCCTGCACGGTTCGAATGTCGTAACCGCTGCGGAGCAAGGCCGTCGCGAACGAGTGGCGGAGGGTGTGCGGTGTGGCGGGCTTCGTGATGCCTGCTTGTTCTACGGCACGTTTGAAGGCGCGCTGAAAGGTCTGGTCATACATGTGATGGCGACGCACGACACCGCTCCGTGGATCGGTCGAATGCGTGTGCTGCGCAAAAACCCAGAACCACGGCCAGGAATGCCCGGCGCGCGGATACTTCCGCTCAAGGGCGTCGGGAAGCGCAACGCCGCTGCGGCCCTCGGCCTGGTCCTTCAGCCACCATGCCCGTGCACGCGACAGCTGCTCGCGCAGGCTGGGTGCCAAGCTCTCGGGTAACATCAAGGCCCGATCCTTGGAGCCCTTGCCCTCCCGCACGATGATCGTGCCGTGATCGAAATCCAGATCCTTGACCCGCAGTTGCAAACCCTCACTGATCCGCATGCCCGTTCCATACAGAAGCTGGGCGAACAAACGATGCTCGCCTTCCAGAAAACCGAGGATGCGAACCACTTCATCCGGGGTCAGCACCACCGGCAAGCGCCGCGACGGCCGAGGTCTTCCGATCTCCTGAAGCCAGGGCAGATCCGTGCACAGCACCTTGCCGTAGAAGAACAGCAAGGCCGCCAATGCCTGACGATGCGTGGAGACCGAAACCTTGCGCTCGTTCGCCAGCCAGGACAGAAATGCCTCGACTTCGCTGCTGCCCAAGGTTGCCGGGTGACGCACACCGTGGAAACGGATGAAGGCACGAACCCAGTGGACATAAGCCTGTTCGGTTCGTAAGCTGTAATGCAAGTAGCGTATGCGCTCACGCAACTGGTCCAGAACCTTGACCGAACGCAGCGGTGGTAACGGCGCAGTGGCGGTTTTCATGGCTTGTTATGACTGTTTTTTTGTACAGTCTATGCCTCGGGCATCAAGGCGAGCTCAGAGACCATGGAAAGCATGTTCTCGGACTTACGTAGCAACTCGTTTCTTTTCGCAGGTTGAGCCACCTCCGCGCTTCATCAGAAAACTGAAGGAACCTCCATTGAATCGAACTAATATTTTTTTTGGTGAATCGCATTCTGACTGGTTGCCTGTCAGAGGCGGAGAATCTGGTGATTTTGTTTTTCGACGTGGTGACGGGCATGCCTTCGCGAAAATCGCACCTGCTTCCCGCCGCGGTGAGCTCGCTGGAGAGCGTGACCGCCTCATTTGGCTCAAAGGTCGAGGTGTGGCTTGCCCCGAGGTGATCAACTGGCAGGAGGAACAGGAGGGTGCATGCTTGGTGATAACGGCAATTCCGGGAGTACCGGCGGCTGATCTGTCTGGAGCGGATTTGCTCAAAGCGTGGCCGTCAATGGGGCAGCAACTTGGCGCTGTTCACAGCCTATCGGTTGATCAATGTCCGTTTGAGCGCAGGCTGTCGCGAATGTTCGGACGCGCCGTTGATGTGGTGTCCCGCAATGCCGTCAATCCCGACTTCTTACCGGACGAGGACAAGAGTACGCCGCAGCTCGATCTTTTGGCTCGTGTCGAACGAGAGCTACCGGTGCGGCTCGACCAAGAGCGCACCGATATGGTTGTTTGCCATGGTGATCCCTGCATGCCGAACTTCATGGTGGACCCTAAAACTCTTCAATGCACGGGTCTGATCGACCTTGGGCGGCTCGGAACAGCAGATCGCTATGCCGATTTGGCACTCATGATTGCTAACGCCGAAGAGAACTGGGCAGCGCCAGATGAAGCAGAGCGCGCCTTCGCTGTCCTATTCAATGTATTGGGGATCGAAGCCCCCGACCGCGAACGCCTTGCCTTCTATCTGCGATTGGACCCTCTGACTTGGGGTTGATGTTCATGCCGCCTGTTTTTCCTGCTCATTGGCACGTTTCGCAACCTGTTCTCATTGCGGACACCTTTTCCAGCCTCGTTTGGAAAGTTTCATTGCCAGACGGGACTCCTGCAATCGTCAAGGGATTGAAACCTATAGAAGACATTGCTGATGAACTGCGCGGGGCCGACTATCTGGTATGGCGCAATGGGAGGGGAGCAGTCCGGTTGCTCGGTCGTGAGAACAATCTGATGTTGCTCGAATATGCCGGGGAGCGAATGCTCTCTCACATCGTTGCCGAGCACGGCGACTACCAGGCGACCGAAATTGCAGCGGAACTAATGGCGAAGCTGTATGCCGCATCTGAGGAACCCCTGCCTTCTGCCCTTCTCCCGATCCGGGATCGCTTTGCAGCTTTGTTTCAGCGGGCGCGCGATGATCAAAACGCAGGTTGTCAAACTGACTACGTCCACGCGGCGATTATAGCCGATCAAATGATGAGCAATGCCTCGGAACTGCGTGGGCTACATGGCGATCTGCATCATGAAAACATCATGTTCTCCAGTCGCGGCTGGCTGGTGATAGATCCCGTCGGTCTGGTCGGTGAAGTGGGCTTTGGCGCCGCCAATATGTTCTACGATCCGGCTGACAGAGACGACCTTTGTCTCGATCCTAGACGCATTGCACAGATGGCGGACGCATTCTCTCGTGCGCTGGACGTCGATCCGCGTCGCCTGCTCGACCAGGCGTACGCTTATGGGTGCCTTTCCGCAGCTTGGAACGCGGATGGAGAAGAGGAGCAACGCGATCTAGCTATCGCGGCCGCGATCAAGCAGGTGCGACAGACGTCATACTAGATATCAAGCGACTTCTCCTATCCCCTGGGAACACATCAATCTTACCGGAGAATATCGTTGGCCAAAGCCTTAGCGTAGGATTTCGCCCTCTCCCGCAAACGACCCCTAAAAGCCGTTTCCTCTGTATAAAAGATCAGCTAAATTATGTGTATTGCACAATACATATATGTGAGGTTAGCAGTGAATTTGCCTACGCCCGAAACCTACGATGAACTTCAGAGAGCCTACGATTTTTTCAATGAGAAGCTATTCAGCAACGAGCTGCCGCCATGCCTGATAACGTTGCAGCGTGAGAAGCGAACGTATGGCTATTGTTCCTTTAAGCGTTTCGTCGGCCGTGAGAGTGGGTACACGGTAGACGAGATCGCTATGAATCCGGTGTATTTCTCGATCAGAACCATAAAGGCCACGCTTTCAACACTGGTGCATGAGATGGTTCATCAGTGGCAATTCCATTTTGGCGAGCCTGGCCGCCGTGGCTATCACAACAAACAGTGGGCGGCCCGGATGGAACGGGTAGGACTAATGCCTTCTGATACCGGCGAACCGGGAGGCAGGAAAGTGGGCCAGAGCATGACCCATTATATTATTGCCGGTGGCCCTTTCGATATGGCCTGTGATGAACTGCTGACAGGCCATTTCCAGCTTTCCTGGATGGACAGGTTTCCGCCTTACCAGCCTAAGCCTGGCGCTGTGCTAAGCCCTACAGGAAAAGGCTATATTGACGACGAGGAAGATGATAGCGAACACGAACAGGAGGTGGAGGAAGGGCGCGACCCGGTTGAACTCGACGACGAGATCATAGAGGCCATGCGATTTGTAACCCCACCGCCTGAAGCACCGGTGAACAAAACAAACCGGGAAAAGTACAGCTGCCCGGTGTGTCATATCAATCTCTGGGGTAAACCGGGGATAGTGGTTTACTGTGGTGGCGAGCACTGTAATAAAGCCGCGTTAGTAGTCTTAAAATAAAGTCCTTTCGGACTTTATTTTTTTTCCATTTCCGAGGTCGTGATGTTATTAATGCTGTACTTCGCGGCTTCTTTTAAAACAGTTTCAGCAAGGCTTGCTGGTATCCAGACCTGAACTAATTTTAATGGTTCGCCGTTCTCGGCTTTAAGAGTGGTGTTCTGGTACAAATCCCAGATTCGCTTAACGGTGCTGGAAATGTTTTGCTTGGAACGGCCTACTCGCGTGGCTACGTCTGATGATTTCTCACCTTTGACAAGCACGGAATAGCCAATATCTGTTGTGATGTGTGCAAAGGAAGCCATTTGCGGCAGCAGCTGTTTCCATTCTGTTTCTGAAATTCTGTTTTTCTGAGCCATCTGTGGCGCCTCCGTAGTTTTGGTTACAGAAAGGATATACTCAGAATAAACAGGGGGTCAATACAAGTACGATTTTTATAAACTTTATTTTATTTGAGGGTGAGGCCCGGTGCGGCAGCAGCGCGGGCCTCGATGGTGCCGCGAAGGTGCTGGCGCCATGCTCGGATTAAAACATGAACCGTGAAGAACTGCGAAACTTGTTTTCGCGGTTCTGAGGGGTTGACCGAGCCGCGAAGCGGCGCTGGTAAGCGATGATATGCACATATCCACAGGCATATTTTTAAAAGGGGCACTGTTGCAAAGTTAGCGATGAGGCAGCCTTTTGTCTTATTCAAAGGCCTTACATTTCAAAAACTCTGCTTACCAGGCGCATTTCGCCCAGGGGAT
>NZ_JBLVYK010000330.1:0-261 GCF_048284255.1 Enterobacter cloacae complex sp.6700776
GTTCTGCACCGCGTCACCCTTGGCGCGGTGCAGAACCGATTCAGCCAGACCATCCAGAACCTGCAGACGGCCGGCCAGAACCTGTCGGCCTCGCGCAGCCGCATCCAGGACGCCGACTTCGCGGCCGAGACCGCCGCGCTGAGCCGCGCCCAGGTGCTGCAGCAGGCCGGCACGGCGATGGTCGCGCAGGCCAACCAGCTGCCGCAGCAGGTGCTGCAGCTGCTGCGCAATGGCTGATCGGCAGCCAGCACTCAGCTTCGC
>NZ_JBLVYK010000331.1:0-260 GCF_048284255.1 Enterobacter cloacae complex sp.6700776
GGAGTAAATAAATAACAATTAACAAGCATAATATTGCCATTGATAAAATAGCATGCCATAAAAGGACTTTTCAGGGATGAGTAATATTGTTTACCTGACAGTAACGGGAGAACAACAAGGAAGCATCTCCGCAGGTTGTGGGACTTCTGAGTCTACAGGTAATCGTTGGCAGAGCGGGCATGAGGATGAAATATTTACATTCTCACTCTTAAATAATATTAATAATACGGGGCTTGGTTCACAGTTCCATGGTATAACAT
>NZ_JBLVYK010000332.1:0-260 GCF_048284255.1 Enterobacter cloacae complex sp.6700776
GCAGTACTCTGTTTGGAGTGGTCGCGTTAAAAGCGACCCCCGCAACGAGGGCAATCGTTCGGGGGCGTGACCACCTGTAGGAATTCTATTTTGCGACAGACAACACAGGTGATACGGCAATGATAACACGTCAAATGAGCCATCGCCCAGTATGGGGCGGTGTGCATGCAAAATCCTAAACTCCAGAACCTCACGGATTATTCCCCCGCAGATGCGCCCTGGGACGCTCACAGAAGCGTTTCTGACGACGTTGGAGGGAT
>NZ_JBLVYK010000333.1:0-260 GCF_048284255.1 Enterobacter cloacae complex sp.6700776
AGCTAATATTTCCCTTAAATATTTAATGTGATGGAAAGCTGCTTTTTACAGTGGCTTTTACATCCATAGTAAGAATAACTCCCCACTAGAAAGTTTCGAATGTCATCAAGCTCATCCAATTCTTCAAGCTTATCTTTCATCACGCGCTGACGTTGGTAAATATCATTCACTCGGTTAGCCTTAATATTATCTCTGTATTAATGGACGGAGCTTTACTGTAGTACAGATAACATCTATCATTATATAACTAGCAGTCAACC
>NZ_JBLVYK010000334.1:0-260 GCF_048284255.1 Enterobacter cloacae complex sp.6700776
GAGCGATGTCGTCGGCAGCGTCAGATGTGTATAAGAGACAGACGGCACAAACACCATACCTGAACCGTCGCGGCGCCGTTTCGCAAAAGCAGGCGGGATATCTCGGCGACGGTGCTGCCGGTCGTGACGACATCATCCACCAGAGCGATATGGAGTCCCTGCACGGCAAATTCAAGCTGAAAGGCATTTTTCAGGTTCTGCCTGCGCTGGCGGGCATTGAGCGAATGTTGGACGGCGCCGGCTCGCTGGCGAGTCAGGCC
>NZ_JBLVYK010000335.1:0-260 GCF_048284255.1 Enterobacter cloacae complex sp.6700776
CTGGAGCGATGTCGTCGGCAGCGTCAGATGTGTATAAGAGACAGGTATGGATACATTTCAGCGCTGTCATACATACCACGATCACGGCAATAGCGTTTCCAGTCAGTAAGCATCACATCAAATGAGATACCAAACGGATTATCGTCAACTGCCATCGATGTAACGGCAACTACCACATCAGACAGTTCTGGTGGCCATGAATTACCACTCATACAACGGTCAATACAATACTGAAAAATGGCCTCGAACTGTGTATCAGT
>NZ_JBLVYK010000336.1:0-260 GCF_048284255.1 Enterobacter cloacae complex sp.6700776
CTGTAGCGCCATGCCGCCGGCCATATACAGGCTCACCGAGGCCGGAGCCAGCGCCACATCAGCATTGAAATCCCGCACCACGTGCAGGATCCCCGGCTGGATCAGATCGGTAGTGAGATAAGCGGAAAAATCATACAGAATTAACGCCGCCGGGAAGAACAGCGCGGCGGCGTGTCGGCTCAGCCAGTGGGAAATCCTGTGCATCATTTCGCCCTCCCTGTGGAATATTTATCAGCGCTATTGTTCGGATAGTATCATTG
>NZ_JBLVYK010000337.1:0-260 GCF_048284255.1 Enterobacter cloacae complex sp.6700776
CCATGCAGGAACTTGGCTGATTAACGCCAGATCGGTACCTTTGATGCGTTTTTTACCCGCCAAACGCGCCAGTAGTGTTGGGTTGATAACCACATCGTCCGTCGATTGAGTTTCGATGTGCAACGTATTGCCCGTTTTCCAGTACAGTCGGCGCGTCGCGGGCGCTAAAATTTCATTCAAGCTGTTATGCAAATACACAAAACCCATTTCATCATCTGCAAGAGTGATATCCACACAGTATTCTTCAACCCAATCAGGGT
>NZ_JBLVYK010000338.1:0-260 GCF_048284255.1 Enterobacter cloacae complex sp.6700776
CCCATTGGCTTACTGCTGAGTGAGACAATTTCAGCGTATTGCCGCAGCCTGTCCAATCCGCATATTCGCCATTGTCGTTTAACCAATAATAGGTGGGGTTATCTAATCCCCGAAACGATAAGCAAGGTCCTGAGCAGTCTAATTCGGCAGTGTGGTTAAACACAATATCAAGGATAACCTCAATGCCGGCACGATGTAAGGCTTTGACCATATTGCGAAATTCACTCAACGGCGTAGAGCCTGCTTGCCCAGACCAATAT
>NZ_JBLVYK010000339.1:0-260 GCF_048284255.1 Enterobacter cloacae complex sp.6700776
CCTAGTGCTGTTAGGATGCTGACGTTTTTCGACTACACCATTCAGATTATGCAAATAAATATCTCTGAATATAATATATTCATAGCACCCATAATTCATCCTGGGCGATAACTAAACCATTTTTGAGTAATAAATGAAACAACTGCAACACTCTTATTATTTCTGGAAAACGCCTCGCAAAAACAAAACAACATGCAAAAATCCGCTTTTTTTAAATGATTTTCCGGCGTAATTTTCGCACATACATTAATGAGTAATAT
>NZ_JBLVYK010000033.1:0-16256 GCF_048284255.1 Enterobacter cloacae complex sp.6700776
ATATATACTTACGTGATTGAATACATGACAATAAACAATGGGATTATATCGTTCTTTATAGAATATATCCAAGAAACTTCAAGATTAACATTTCTTGGATATATATGGGATTCAATTTCAAACAAAACTTATATTTTTTATTTGGAAATATTATTTTGTAGTATTTGTAAATACCATCATAATTACTGTATAAATATACTACAAGGAACCTCTTTCTCAATCACTCTTCCGTTAGAGATCACAGAAACATACATAAGATGAAGTCCCTTGTATGAAGTTCTTTCTTTGTGGATAGCATGAAATACCCCATCTTCTTTCTCGTGAGCTTTTTTTATTATTTCAGTTTCATGATTGTCATAGTCGTGCTTTTTACTGGCTTCAATTCCATTATTTACAACACGAAATTTGAATTTAAGCGAATCATAGTTCTCTCCATAACCCTCAGAAAAAATAGCATGAAACTTAACCCATTTATTTTTTGGAATTACAGAGCCGCAACTTTTATAAGTTTTTTTATTTGAAAAACCAAACTCGTCGCTACTATATGTGATTTCAATTTTTATACGGGAGGATATAATACCATGAGGAAGAAGTGAAAAGTATTTTTCCTGATTAAGTAAATATTGACGATATCGCAATCTTTCTTTATTTTTAGAGGTGTAATCAATAACATATCTATCTGGTTCGTTATTTTTTATTTTGTAATCCAGATAATCTTTAATAGTAAGCCCTAATTTATTAACTAAACTTTCCCCAAGCATTATAGAATTTTTGGGTGCCTTGTGCTGTAATTTAGATGCTATATCTACATAGAATGATGTAGCAGTTACTTCATTAATGCCAGGGATACCATAGTTCCCCCACAACACATAATCACTTTCACCGATATCTATGCCAATTCTAATACCAATATTCTCATCAGCGACTTCTTTAATTTGTGGAACAACGATTTCATTCATTACCTCAATAAAGTATGCTGCGCAGTTAATAGCATCAATAGCACTATTTTCTAATGTATTACGGTTTTCATTTTCATTGCTTCGGAAGAAAGCCATAACAGCATCTCCCATAATTCTATGCACATGTCCATCAAATGCATTGATAGTCTCAATAAAACCGCTAATGATATTGTTTTTAAAAAGAAAAACATCAGATGGACTGTATGAAAGACCAAGTTTAGTCGAGCCTATAATATCCATAAACATGGTAACCACATACCCAAATTGCGTTATATTATTTGTCTCCAAATTTTTAAAGTCAGGATGTGTTCCAATCGCAGGCTCTTCCTCTCGATCAGGCTTACCAAAAGCTTCTCTTAGCCCACGGACAGCGTCATAATCTCTTAGTGGCGTAATACCATTTCTTACGACGGCACTTTCCGAATTCACACTTTCATACAATGTTTTATTAAAACTTTCCAAAGAAATGTCATTTGCATCTTCCCACACTGGTTCTAAATTTTCCATCCCAGCAGAGTCGAAGGATTTTTTTGTGAAAAAATTATAACTATCACTCTTATTTCTTTTAGCTATACTTTCCATGTCAGAGTTTAAATTTTTATATAAATTCTTAATACTCATTTTGTTTTTCTTCCTATAAGCAGCAAGTAATAAATGACACATACCATGAATACAATAATCAACAAAAGGAAAATAATGATAAGGCTTAAGACTATCACACTATTCTCTTCATTCTTGAATAACCCAAAAGATAATTCTACCCAAGGGATTGATATCGATATAAAAAAGGAAATGAGGGATAATTTCAAATATAGAATTGATCTTTTTTGCCCATTGTATTTTTTTATTAACCCATTGGACAAAGTGTAATTCAGAATTGCTAGTTGCTGCCCTAAATCTAAATATTTTGTCTCAGATAACTTATTGAAATAATCAATCCCATCTTTGTAGTAATGAACAATATCCACAAACGAGAAATTGTTCTCCTTTTCGCTTGCCTTAATAAATGGTGCTATTGAACCTAATGACTTGATAATAGAAGCAACATTCAATAAAACTCCTACTACTAAAAATAACATAAAGAAAAACAACGATAAATAACTTAATTCATAAAGTTTTTCAGGAAGCACCTTTGACAGATTAACTCCAACGATCGTCAATATGGCTGATGCCAATGTTAGCAATATGGTAGATTTAGTATTTGCATAGTTCAAATAGCTATCAGTTCTTGTTAATGACTTAATAATCAAATCAATTTTGTCTTTGTCCATTATATTCAGTCGCTTTTGTAAAATTGCCGAAATCGATTGACGATTGACATGAAAATATATGAGATAATTTATATTAACTTATAGCTTAGCGGAAAATATGTCAATATATTTCCTCGTTAACCCTTATTAATATAACCAATTAAAATCATATGGTTACACAAGCAAACAAGACTCACAACTTAGAATTAATAACCAAATGGAATATAATCGTATTTATATATAAAGAAATAATATATACCTATTGTTTTTGATTGTTAGTTATATTTTTTGAAGTTAAATAACTTTTCGGATACTAATTAAAAGCAAGGGCTAACTCATCGAAGCGCTACGCTGCTTCTTCGAGTTCCCCTTGTTTTTTTCGCCCTTCGGTTGAAAAAAATCAAAAGCAAAATCAAGACACTACATTGACATTATCCGAATCTATCATATAAATAAATTAAGCATAAGGAATATGCTTTTATTTAATTATATGAAAAGGAGTTCATATGGTCGAAAGTGATACTTTTAATAAGATCGTTGTAAGTAAGCATTCCCGTAATGGAAGCGTTAACGAAGCGAAGCTCTCATACAACCAGCTTCGTTCTCATTGCGTCAGTGTCAGATTAAATGATGAAGAGCTAACGCTTCTCAATGAGAAACGAGGTCGTCATCGTAAAGGCGAGTGGCTTCGCTTATCTTTGCTTAATAAACTCCCAGCTGTCGTTCCAGCCATCAATTTTGAAGCCTGGAAAACCCTTGGTGAGATTTCGCAGAAGCTAAACAAGCTTGTGGCTCATCTTGATAGCAAGAGCTATGAAAGCCCTCTGACGCAAACTGAACTCTTCGCCGTAAAGCGCCAGGTCTCAGAGCTTCGCTTGCATTTAATTACCGCTGACCTGTGGAGAGCTTCCCATGAAGGGGATGCAGAAGATAAAGCGAGGTAAGAACTTCGCTGGCGTAGTGTTTTATGCATTGAGGCCAGCTTCGCATCATAAAACCCCCCCATCAGTGATTGGTGGCAATATGGATGGAAGCAATGCCGGAGAGTTGATTGCAGAATTCAATGCGACTAAAGCGCTTCGCCCGGATCTCGCTAAGCCCGTCTGGCACAATTCGCTTCGCTTGCCGAAAAACGAAGCGCTGACAGATGCTCAGTGGTCAGAGATTGCTGATGATTACATGTCCCGAATGGGCTTCTCTGAAACGCACCTCAGATGCTATGTCCTCCATGATGATGCGGCCGGCCAGCACATCCATATCATCGCCAGTCGCATCGAACTCAGTTCGGGGAAGCTCTACTTAGGTAAAAATGAGAACCTTATCAGCACCCATATCATCCAGGATCTTGAACAAGACTACCAGCTAACAAGAACCAAAGGACCGAAAGCTTCTCCAGCAGCGTCCTCACCTACACCGAAGCTCAAAAAATCCCGTAATGAGATGATGATAGAAAAGAGAACTGGTGAGCTATGCCCAAAAGGATTCATCCAAAACGCCCTTAACGAACTGCTTGATACCAGGCAATCGATTACCGACTTCGTGCAACAGCTTGTGGCACAAAATATCAGGCCAATCCCTAACATTGCCTCTACTGGACGCATGAACGGCTTCTCATTCGAATACAACGGGATTGCTTTCAAAGCATCTCAATTGGGAAAAGGATATTCCTGGTCTGCATTGCAAAGCAGAATCGACTACCAACAGGAACGTGATAATGCTTTCCTGTTTAAACTGAAATCATCTGTCAGAGAAACATCTGTTGGTGCAACTCATGATATGGTCATAACTATAGATGCTCCTGAAACCACGACAGAATACGTTAACCGCCCCATAGAAGCACTTATCCTCGATAAACGAGCTGCTGGTCAGGACGAATACTCTATCGCTTCTGTCGAAGCGCTTCTCCCAGAAGCTGTTGCAACTAACAAAGAAGCGATAGCAACCGAAACGTTAAAAGTAGCGCCCAAGCGAAGCTATAGGGCTTCAACGTTCAGATGGTTAGAAACCATCCCCTATCTCAATACCATTATTACCATCTTCAAAAACCTCAAAATCCCAACCCTTAAACGCCCTCTAAAACACAAAACCATCACTGGCGTGAGAGTGATAGAGATAACGCCTCTCCCCAAAAAAAATCTTATTGTATCAGCACCTCAATCCAGAAGAGCTTCGCTTTCAATGTAGGGCTGGCAAGCCTTTTTTGATAGATACAGGTCAATTAATCGATCGTTTATACCGATCGATATCCTAGCGTTGATAGTCAATGCCTATCATTAATCTTTAATCGATCGGTACAAGTGATTTGCCTTTCTTACGAACTCAGTCAAAATGTCAATTTACAAGCACTCTCCTAACAGGCTGATTTATCTAGTCTATTTTATTATTATCTTTAACGTAGGTTTTGACATGACCAAACTCATCCTGATTTCAGTCCCTGATTTCTTCATACATCGAATATGACCTTCGCTTTTAATAAAAGGAATCTGTATGAGTATTTTCACTATGAGGCGGTTTTGGCTTGCGGTATCCCTTCCTGCACTTATCGCGTTATTCACAGGTAAAAGTGGATTGATTCTTACCGGAGTCGCCTGGATGCCTGTCAGTGCCTTGCTACTTATCTGGGCATTTTTAACATACAGACGTGATAATAAAGAAAAATCCGAACTGGCAAAAAACAGTTATCTTAGCGCTCAGAAAAAAGAAATCACTACGCCTAAATTTGAGTTCCAGAGTAAAACCTATACTTTCAAAGAAACTTTTTCAGGCACCGTTATCGATGTTTGTGATGGTCATATCTGGGTCAAAAATGCAGATGGAGTTGAAAAACGCTTTAAGATCCGCGATGTACATTTCAGAAAAGGTCATCACATCAGAAGGTACGCACTTGTTCAGTACATTAAGAATAGTGCATATCGAACAATTAATAACGCGCTTATCATTAATGACAGTACCAACAATAGAGAAATTACTGATTTTTCGGAGGATGTGTTCACACCATCTTATTTTACACCTGTTAACATTATTCTTTACATTATCTTATTTGTTTCTTTTTGCGTATGGGCGTTCACACTAAATTACGGATACGTCATTCTTTCTGCATTAGCTCTAATTTATTTCTTAAGAAAAAGAACAAAAAGAAATTGTCAAAAATTTAGAGCTGAAGTCCATCAGATTGCAAACAGACTTGACAATAAAGAACTAACAACTATTGAATAGGCAATTATTATATGAAAAAAATCATCATCACAACATTAGTATCTCTGGCTCTGGTCGGTTGTTCTTCCGTTGGTAATCAGTCATTGAAAAATGAAACACAAGAAAGCGTGAAGTCGAAGATTGTGAAAGGTAAAACCACAAAGGAAGATGTATTGGCTTCCTTCGGTGAGCCTGACAGCCGGTCCCTCATTGACGGTGAAGAGCAGTGGTCTTACACAATGTATAACAGCCAATCAAAGGCAACATCTTTTATCCCTGTAATTGGATTGTTAGCTGGCGGCGCTGACACACAATCAAGCTCTCTCACCATCATGTTTAAAGGAGAGAAAGTAGATTCCTACGTTTTTAATGCCGGGAAAAGCAATGTCAAAACAGGTATTTTTTAAGTAAAAGAAAAGTCCAATATCAGGAAATTATTTGTATTAGCCCATAGTGAAACTACGGGCTTTTTATAAAAATCACAATCCATACTTCCTTTTTTTTGCCATTTTATCCAGTTCCTTTTTTAATGGCTTCGACTCATACTTCTTCTTTTCATAAAGATAAATTCGTTCTGTGCGACTGCCATTCTCGACTATGAAATTGATAAGAGAAGAACAGACTCGCTTCATACGTTCTTTATCAAGAAGATCATCCTCTAACTTATTAATATAGCTATAGTACGATAACAACAAAAAAGTTAACACAACTTCTCTATTAGAAAAAGTCAGATTTTCTATCTCATTTTTATATTTGATATAAAATCCTGCGCAAAACAAGTAAGACTTCTCTGTGATTTCTTTTTCGGAGAAACCAGATTCAACCAGCTTATCGACAAATCGGTCCAGAAGAAGGAGGTATCTTTCCATCAAATTTATATTTGCTTTATTCATAGTATGCATCCTTGCATTAGTTGTTGTCATCCTGACAATTTAATATTTAAATTTTTTATCAAAGTTGTCAATGCCTTAAGACATAAAATTATAACTATATTCATGGTCATAGTTAATATCCCTCCCAAGCTTGACGTTATCAAAAAACACAGAAATACTACAACTCAAAAACAAAAAAACCTAAGCATAGAGTAAAATATAACGCAATAAAAACACCCCACCAGAAATATTTTGAAGTCTGATCTTTTGGTGCTAACCAGTCAGCAAAATCTCGGCATATGATGGATAGTGGGATACAAAGTAAGTATTTGAGATTATCTATATATATACTATATTTCGCTATAGTAAGAAATGAGATCATAACAAGCAAAGAAAACCAATATCTGTAACTTATCTTATATATCCTCACCATCCTTTCCTTATAATCACACACTACGCACCTCCAAATTATTATATTAATACCTTCCATTACTTATCATATAAAAATTAACTTATCAAATATACTTGTTGTTTTTTAATAAGTAAAATGGGAGGTGATGAAAGTATTGAAATAAATAGTGAAAATTCGGTTGTTAACAAGATTATTCTTCGTTAAAATCTGAGTTTCTTACACACTATTGCATGGATACTCAAATGAAACCCTCATATGATGAGCCTAAAATCAAACCAAAAAATAAAATAAATTTAGAAAATAAAAACGATAAAGAAAAGTCATCAGTTGAAAATAAAACCACAGACGATAAAGCAAGCAGGTATGGAATTTCTGCCTGGACTGTTTTCACAGTAATACTACTGGTCATTGCAGTTTATCAATATTATGCTTTCGATAAAACATTGCATGCTTCATCACTAACATTTCTTGTCGCGTTTGTATATGCTCTACATCGAATATTGAATGTTTCAAACAAGATAAATAAATATGATGAAAATCACTTCATCATCCGTTTATTTCGTGCAAAGAAAATATTATTTAAAGCAAAAAAACTGGTAAACTGGCTTGAAACCATTAAAACGTGGCAAAGATTCATCATCTTTTTCTCATTTTTTATCATTGGATATCTGTTAATGATAATGTAGAAGTAATACAAAGCCTCAACATCCGCTGAGGCTTTAAGTTGCTATATTCTCGTGTTTTACTACCCGCAGTATAAATTCAAAAATCGAAAATATTATATGATGATCCCCTAATTTACTCATTTTATAAAACATCAAAGTCTGTCGATAGTCGGCATATCTTCATTTAGCTGATGTTCTTTCAAACCATATTTGTATGAATTATATTGCCATCGGATGAACTGCTCTTTTAAGTTCTTATTTATCTCTTCCAGATGGTAAAGCTGTTTTTCTAAACTAGAAATTCTGGCGGCTGCTATCTTCAAATTCGCCGGACGCCTGATGGCATTGTCTGTAGCTCTGATGCCTTTCTTCCTGATCTGGTATGCCGCAACGATGTCCTTATTCATATTTAGAGACTGTCTTGTCGGCTTCTTACCAATCAATGATTCGACAGCCGCACATATCCCATCCCAGGTGATTTTATCTTCATCCCACTGCACAATCACATTTATTATTATCGCTATATCGTTTTTATTCAGATGTCTTGCCATATATATTCTCCAGTTTTAATTTATATAATTAGTATTCCCTTTGTTTTCGATATTTTCAAATTTATTTAGTACTCGCCCCAATTGAGTAAAACTTTCACCTCCCAGTTTTATTCGTGAACCATCGGGGATCGCATCGTCGGAAAGAATTGAGATAAGTTCTCTCAATCGTGATAGCGTCGATTCATGATGCTTAACCCAGCGGTCAGCACCAAGCTCTTCTTCCGTCATCGACTCTTTTGCTTTGGATAGAAGCCTTTCAGTCATATTTAACCTCTCTTTGAGCCTCTGGAGCTTATCCTCTTCCCCCTTTTCGCAGACCTGTTCGTTGCAGTTGATACAATCCCTGAACTTTTCACAGGGACTCATCATGTAGTCATGGACGCAATACCCATATTCAGTGACATGAATGGCACCGTGTTCCCATAGATTAAGCATTCCCGGCGTTACAGGGAGGTTCGGTTCCACTGAATCGATCATGAAGGCTTGTGAACCGATGGAACTGATATCCAGTTCTTCGGCTTTACGAAGCATTTCGTCTTCAGATACATGGTTATAAACTTTGTTCTGGGAAACCTTCGCGCGGCCAGACCATTTGGCTATATCCAGGTTAGACATCCCGTTTCGTTGAGCGATGGTGTTAAGCAAATGGCGAGGTTGATGGGTTTTCAAATGTAGAGGTATTCCATCAGTACCGACATAGCCATGTCGGGAAAAAATATTTTCAAAACTACGATTTGCATGTTCTGAAGGAAAAACATCCCCCATAACAAAACCTTTCAATTTCCACTGTAGTTCATAGAAGATAGTAAATTTTCTCTTATCTAATTGATGTCTACTCAACAAGCAGAGAGCATTACTATATTTGATGCCTTTTTTCTTGTCAAACCATGGGAAATTTACAGGTAGTTTTTTTAAAATTATTTTCCATAATGAGTTAATGGTATAAGTCTTTTGACCATCGTAGAAATCCAGCCTCGATAATGTTTTTTTGACACTAGGGCAAAAACCTAAAACAGAAGCGATTTGTGCAGGCTCTAAAATTTTATCATGGTGAATATCTGGCATAGCATCATGTTGATAGAAACTGTCAGGGTTTTCTTCAGCCCACTTAGCAAAGCTACGAGCTTGGTGTGAAAGTTTTTTAAGCCTCGCTATCGCTTTTTTGGCGACAGGTACCATTGGTTCAGGTATCCATTTTATATCTGCCCCATATCCTTTATGCGAGTAAAATCTTAATCCATATCTTTCAACTCCTTTAGAGTCTTTTTCAGTAACTTCACAATCATAAGGAAGCGCAAGGATTTCGGAAATCCTACTCGGTGCACACATCAATAAAGAAAATACTGATGTGGTAAATTTATCTCTTTCAGTTAGTTCTTCATCGGGCAATGAGAAAATCTCAGCTATGGCATTTAGAGAAGTTTCATTAGGAAGTTTACTCAGTCGAGCTTTTTCGGCTTCTTTAGATACACGGCTTGCGAGTTCAGGTCCTTTTAAAGGAGTTGTCCAAAATAAACGTCCATTTTTAAGCATCCCCTTTTCCCCGAGGAATTCAACAAGTATCTGAAGTTTTCGTCCATAGTTATACGCAGGACTTCCACTGTAAGATTGCATGATTATATTGGCACACTCATCCAGGACAATTGTATTTATTTGGGTAACATCGGCATTTTTGTTAACCTGAAGTAACGCTCTTTCAAGAACTCTCAATACAGCGATAGAAGCTTCACGAATTCCTTTTGATGGGCTTTGCATATATTGATACTTGACATAGGCTTTGGCAAATTCGACAAATTCGCTATCCAGCCATTTACTATCATTATTAGAACTGTAAATCTTCTCATGCATCTTACAGAATATAGCAATCCCTTTCCATTCGTTATACTCCCATTCAATATTACTATCTAACATGACAAGGTCATTTTTACAAAAATTGATGAATTCTTTTAAGTTCTTTGAAGCATCTAAATAATTTTTCGATCTAAATAGTATTACATTATCATTTGTCATATTATTTCATCCCCTGTTCTATTTTTCTAATATCCGCACATTTTTTAATTACCTGATTGACAGCAAGTGTTGTTCTGTCAAGTGACTGCGTTACATTCCTGTCCTTTGTTATGCTGTATATTCTTTCCCTTTCACTAATCAAGTGTTGATAGACTTTTTCATGTGGTCCTGTCAGCCAAGGGGTAAAATTCATGCAAGTATAACAAGGAATAGGAACTCCCGCTGAACACGAAGAACAGTGCTGACAACTTCCTGTATCCTCACCATCATGACTTTTTATTTTTACAGATGGTGTGATTTCATATTCTATTTCTTCTTTTCTTTTAACCTGTCCTTTAAAGGCATCCGAAATATCTGCCAGGGCTTCGCCCATCGCCAGATCGATTTTGTAAGCGTTATCCGCATTATTCTGAACATAAACACCGACATTAGTCGTTGTTGAATGGTCAAGAAGCTCTGCAATGATAACCTCACCATAACCTTCTTTTGCTGCCCTTGTTCCAATCGTATAGCGAAATCGCCTTGAGTTAACGTGTAAGATCTTTCCTGTTCTTGCAGATATTACCTTCTCTTTATCTACAATTTCTTTTATTGTTTTTGTTAAAGTACCAAGGTATGGATGTAATATGTCAGTTTTTAATATTCTATCTAAACCAACACTAATATCATTTGTAATAAGGCTGTGTTCACATATAAAAACAGGAGTATCTTTAGTTTCTTCTATAGTGAGTTCCCTGCCGATGAAGGATGATAAAATCGTCATTGAATTTTTAGCCTGAAGGCAGATCAGATCATAAAGTTCTTTGGTGATGCGAAAGGATCTAAAACTTGATCTAAAACCCTCTCTCTGTTTAACCCTGGGGATGTTAATAAGATAGTAATCCTCACCTGTATTATCTTTCACTTTCATAATATCTTTTGTCTTCATATGAAGTATTTGAAGAGGTCTGCGTCCTGTATGACTAATCAGAAGGGCCATAGCTAACATAAAAAGTGAAATTGTTTCCTTTTCAAATGCTCTTATTGCTGCATCATTAAAACTTTGAAGCTCTAAATCAGTTAATGGTCCCTGTTCAGGATCTCTTCTCTTTACGACATCACCATTAACAACTTTGGGTAAAACCCATCCATTTATTATCTCCAAAGCCTCATGACTTATTCCTTCATATCCTAAATCACACCATTTTTGGAAGAACACTTTTATTCTGCTCAGGAAATAACCGTTATCTTTGTATTTATTTTTAAAATTTATGATAATGGCTTTATCTATATACGAACAATTTTCTGATTTAATGAACTTTAGAAAGTTACCACTCAATGATGTTGTATAAACCGCACTCATATTCGTTGCAAAATATAAAAGAGTTTTCAAATAGCCTTCTCTTAAATTTTCATGGATAACATCTTTAACGGACTTTGTATTCACTTGGTAGTTTCTATCGAGAATCCAATAGTCATCATCTACTGAAAACGAATACCCGTCAGCCGTTGCTAAATATGATTCATTTCTTATAGATTGTTTATTCCTTACTTTCATTATTATTTCCCTTATTAGTAATTGATTCCTGTAGTAATAGCGCTGCTTTTTCTGCCTTATTCTGAATATGTCTTAAATTATACAATCTGGCGGTTCCTGAACCTTTCGACCATCCCATAAGTGATGAACGTATGTTTTCTTGTTCACTTTCATTTAAAGTAGAGGACATTTCATCGAGTTTTTTGGAGAACTCATAATTCCATGTATGTCGTAGTTTATGCCCTGTCAGGTTGTTGAGTTCAGGAACTATCTCTCTAATAGCAGCTATCGCTTTGTGGTAAGCCATAGAAGATAATGGAGCCCCCTGACTTGGACCTGACTTATGAGTAACGAATACATACTCATGCTTTCTTGCATTTTTGAATGTTCTACGAATATTAGTGATGTAATATCGTAGTTCTTTTGCCAACTGTTGTGACAAAGGAAGCTTCCTCTCAAATGTTTTAACTAATGGCTGTTTTACACGAGGATCGGCCTTATTATCCGCTCTGCGGCGTATAGCCACACTCGAATCGCTAAAATTTATATCACTAATACGGATATTAAGAAGCTCTCCAGACCTAATACCTAACAGGTAGAGCATTAGTATAATTAACCTGTTTCTATATTGAACGTCCTCTTTGAAAGGATTCTTTTCGGAACCAACTTTTATGGTTTCAAATAGTAAAGTTATCTGAGTATCGTTGAGGGATTTTCCTTTTTTTATTAATCGGTCTTTGCTCCTTATCCTTGGTCTTCTTGCTTTAAGCTTTTCTACAAGATCTTTAACCTCACGACCTCTGTGATTTGATGTATTTAATAAAATTTTACCTAACCAACATATGTAGTTTACTATGTGGGTTAATCTAAAATATTTTGTATGATTACTTACCACACTCTTTTCTTTGATCTTATAAGGTAAAGTCTTTTTGAGTCTTGCTTTCTTCTCACAATGGTCCCTCAGAGCATCTATTTCATGAATAGCAAGATTCTCTCCTGATCGGAGTCGCTCCTCTATATCAATATTCCTTTCAGAAAGAAAATTATAGAATAAAGAGATAGCACCAGCAACGAGTTCTACTGTAGATATAGAATCACTTCTGTTTCTGACCTGAGTAGTTATATATAACGTTGGATAATACAATGGAACCATGGTTTCTTTATCTATTATCAGACAATATCTTTCCCCACTATTCATAATAAATGTATTTATACCTGTTTTTTTCATTAATCCTCCAGTTATTTACAATCATATATATCTCTAACATATTGATTTTTAGTTTTCAAAAATAATTTACACTTAAATAGTGACGACACTGAAAATTAGTGTCGTCTCACGTATTAATTTACTCATTAATAATTAACTATACATAATATTAATTCTATATACCTGATACTAACTTTCTCATCTCAATACATTACTAATAAAGCACATGAAATATTTTTGTAAATAGCTTAGTGAAAATAAATATGTTTTACCCCTTAAATTTTACTTTTTTAAACATCCAATAAACTCGTTAACATTATATCAAACAGGCATTCCTGACTTATAATAGATAATAGTTCTTGCCAGTGCTTCTACTTCATCTCTTGACTGAATGATCTTAAACCAAAAATCAAAAACAGAAATCTGTTCAAGCATGTCCAGCTCGCTAATTTCATCCAACACACCTTGCATTTCGGCAACAAAGAAGTAGCTTAACCATTCAATATACTTCTCATTCTCTTCTGTTAGTTCAATCTCTTCAACATAGTCAACATAAAAAATATCCTCAAAGATACCATCACTGATGATACCTCCATAGTTTTCAAATTTTGTAAAGTCATTAATTTTCATTTTCTCTCTCCTATTCAGGCAACATTTTTTCTGGTCGTTGCAATAACTGACTGAATCCAGTCTTCAACTTCACTTTCAACAAAAGCAACAGCACGAAGCCCAATCTTCACTGGCTGCGGAAAACGCCCTTCACTGATGAGACGATAGATCCACGCTTTACCGTAGCCTGTACGTTTAAGAACTTCTGGTAGACGGATAAGACGGGTTGGTTGATTTTTCATTTTGTTTTCCCCTTGTCGTTGCGATGAAGCCACTATACGACTAGTCGGGAAAAGAAAGGAGTGAGCCTCCTGAGGCGGGGTTTCTCCACTTCTATGCTAGATGAGGTTCTCGAAGTTGGCGCTACTCGGAACCGAAGAACTTCATGTTACCTGAACTTCCCCGTCTGAACACTACCAGCAGAGTTGAGCTTATCGTGAGTGGGTAACCGTGAGACACTATAGGCGGTACGTCCCCATAAGCATCTATTGTGTGCCTGGACAGGACATTCCACACTTCTGCTTATTTGCCCATAATCTGCATGCCACTACAATGATCATCATGTAGCAGAAATGAAAAAAATCACCAGAATGAGCTTTTTTTATATCCTTCACTAAAGGATAATTAGTTGAATTGAAAGCGTAATGGGGGGAGATGATGTACAGAGCATACAGCTTAAGAGTAGATGATGATACTTTTAGTGGATATTTATCAGATGGTGAAGCCGTAAAAAGAGCAAATAATTATGCTGCTCAAGGTGGACTTGATGCATTTTTTGATGGTGATGGAAATCTAATCGCAACAAAAATAATTGAAGACTGGTTTCCAAAAATGAAAGCAGATGTCTTTATATCCCACTCACATAAAGATGAAGCGCTTGCAATACAACTAGCAGGATGGCTCAAGGATAAACTAGGTGTTTCATCGTTCATTGACTCTTGTGTCTGGGGTTATTCCCCAGAACTCTTGAAAAAGCTGGATAAAAATTTCTGCCTTAAAGAGAGTGGTTACTATGACTATGATAGAAGAAACATCACTAATGGCCATGTGAATATGATGTTGGCTACTTCACTTACAAAGATGATTGATCAATGTGAGTGCATCATTTTCTTGAATACTCCTAACTCAATTTCATGCAAAGGATGTATAGAGAGTGATGGAACTAAATCACCTTGGATTTATGCGGAAATAGAAGCGACTAGATTGCTTAGAAAAAATACGCCAGAAAGAAGAAGGACGCTGGTTAAAGCTTCTACAGAAGGGGGAGTTATCGTTATGGATGAAGCTATATCAGTAAAGTATGACTTAGATTTAAAACATCTTCTCCTTTTAGATAAGAGCCAGATTCTTAAGTTGCATAATAGTGGCAAGACAGGAACAGATGCTTTAGACTTCCTGTATGACAGCATTTGAATGATTTGGAGGTTGTATGGATGAGAAAATTGCGCACCTTAGTTTCATCCAGGGTGTAATCAACAGAATGGGTAGCAACAGTTTTATGATCAAGGGTTGGTGTATTGCCTTGGTTGCTGCAATCTTTGCATTGTCTGCTGATAAAGCAAATTCAAGCTTTGCATATCTTGCTCTCTTTCCTCTAATTATTTTTTGGGGATTAGATTCATTTTTTCTTCGTCAAGAAAAGATGTATAGAAAATTGTACGAAGACGTCGCAAATGAAAATGTGAAAAGTGACAATTTCACAATGAATGCTTCAGCTTATAGTAAAGATATTGGTTGCTATTTAGAAGTGGCATTTTCTAAAACACTGCTCCCATTTTATGGGGCCATGATTGTAATGATATTAATTTTCATGTGGAAAGTTTTAGAATTATTTAAGTAGTAAGAAAAGCACCCTCGGGTGCTTTTCTCGTTTTTGCTCTGTTTACTTCAGTATCAGTATAGTCTCATACTGCTTATTTATAATCGCCTGCTTGATAGTAGGTTCAATTATTATTTAACAGGAATAGATATGTTACACAAGTTTAATGTTAAAATTGATGAAGATAGTCTCCGTAGGCATCTACAAAACAGCGACCTGAATGTTTTAGAGTCGCTCATTTACAACAACAAAAAAGACGACATTGTAAATAAAATAAAATCGATAGCTGTTGTTGATGATGAAAAGAAGGAAGTTAAAATAAAACATGAAGATATATTAAATGATTGGTTTCCTGAGTCAGGATGCCATATTTTTCTATCACACAGCCATCAAGATAAAAATATCGCTATAAAAATAGCAAACCATTTATACCAAAATTACAAAATCAAAACTTTCATAGATTCTGATTTCTGGCAGTTTGTTGATGATGCCATTAATGAGATAAATAATGAGTATTCAAAGTGCCCCTCACCACAAGACCATCTTCTAAGATATGATAGCTGCTTGATGGTAGGGACTAATTTTTATCTTACGTTATCAAATGCTTTAATGGATGCAATTGATAAAAGTGATTGCTGCCTATTCCTTAACACAGAAAAATCCATTAAAAAAATAGGGACAGAGGTAGAGGCCACATATTCCCCTTGGATATATACTGAACTCAATATTCTGGAAAAAATACGAATAAATCCACATAAGGATAGAAATTTAGTTTTTTCTGCGGGGATGGAAGATATGGGAATAGAATTGGAAAAGGCTCTTGCATCCAATTCTAAAGTAACTACAGAAAGTTATAAATTTAGCGTTGAGTATGTAGTAGACCCAAGTTTTAAATTATCAACTATAGACTCAGATACTTTTGGTTTAATTCTGTCATCACCATGTGTTGTTGTGCCAAATTATGAAAGTAAAAACAATGTAATCACATCAACACACATGAGCACCGATCTTCAGATCATAACAGAAAAAATTATGGCAATAAATTACTTGGATAGGTTGTACGATTTTATTTTCAGCAAGCTTCCAAAAGTAATTTGATCTATTTATTATAAATTAATCTCAATTCCTAGATTGTTTAAGAGTCCTATTGTTTATAGGCCTCTTACCTACCTTCAATATATAGATAAATAC
>NZ_JBLVYK010000340.1:0-260 GCF_048284255.1 Enterobacter cloacae complex sp.6700776
TGGCAAAATTTCACAACCACTAGGAGCAGTACTATGTTTATTTTCAACATCAACATTTACGTAACCAAGAGCTCTTCATCTTGTTCCGGAGACGGACAGAAGAAGAAAAAAAGAGAGGTTGGCTCTCTGGAAGTGCTGAAAACCCCGCAGTTTTGGGGTTGTATGTTCTTGATTTTTGTTAAATTATTAGATTATATATCAAAATTCTTTAACTAATCGACTTTTAACTCAAACATCATGAATAAACCTAGGTTTAATGG
>NZ_JBLVYK010000341.1:0-260 GCF_048284255.1 Enterobacter cloacae complex sp.6700776
GCTTGATCACCTGCAGCGCCGGGAAGTCCTGGCTGAGCAGCACCAGGTTCTGCGGCCGCGCGCCGCGCCAGGAGTAGATCGACTGGTCGTCATCGCCCACCACGGTAAAGCGCGCCCGCTGACCCACCAGCAGTTTCACCAGCTCATACTGGCTGGTATTGGTATCCTGATACTCATCTACCAGCAGGTAGCGGATCTTATTTTGCCAGCGCTCGCGCACCTCCTCGTTGCGCTGCAGCAGCAGCGTTGGCAGCAGGATC
>NZ_JBLVYK010000342.1:0-259 GCF_048284255.1 Enterobacter cloacae complex sp.6700776
GCATTATACAAGTAATGATATTGCTTTCAAGAGGAAAAAGTGTAAAGACATTTTGATCTTTTAAGTAAAGCTTATTGTGTTGACGTATCAATCCAGCAAAGAGTAGTCTTTGCCCATAAACGAAAAAACCACCCGGCAAGGTGGTTTTTCGAAGGTTCATTAAACCGGCAAGTTTATGAACCGTGGTAACAGGGTGTACAAGACCGCTGCCACCTAATTTGTCCTTCCAGTTTAGCCGTAGTTGGACCTGTCTCTTATA
>NZ_JBLVYK010000343.1:0-259 GCF_048284255.1 Enterobacter cloacae complex sp.6700776
GGAGCAACCGCTGCCGCCATACGCTGCTGCGCCAGCTGCGCACCCCGGGCCAGCGGGTTAAAAACGTGCTGATCGTGGTGCTGGCCGGACTAATTGTCTGGGGACCCATCCGCCTGCTAGAGCTGCGCCAGCATGATGTGGAGCGCCATTCGGAAGTGGATATGCCGAGCTATGGCGGGGTGATCGCCAACTCTTACCTGCCGTCGAACTGGTTGTCGGCGCTGGGTCTGTACGCCTGGGCGCAGGTGGATGAATCCTC
>NZ_JBLVYK010000344.1:0-259 GCF_048284255.1 Enterobacter cloacae complex sp.6700776
TAACTAACCTGTGGATAACTCTGTGCAGCAAAGTATTTCTGCCTAGGATAAAACGAACCTAGCCCTACTCAGGTTGTGGATAACTTTCTCATGGAGAGAAGTAATAAAAAAACGCTGAATTTTAGTTAACTAACTAAAGTAAAGTTATCAAAAAGCCAGGTTAATAAGATATTTTAACTGAACCGGTGAAAATAGGATTTTTTACCTTTTACTCGAACGTTCGCCATTTTAGCTGAAGTTCTTATAGGATGCCCTATTG
>NZ_JBLVYK010000345.1:0-259 GCF_048284255.1 Enterobacter cloacae complex sp.6700776
GGCGGCCGTCGGTGGAGAATGACGGCGTCTCCGGCAGCAGCACGCCGGTCAGGTCATAGAGATCGCGCAGCGAGTCACCGGCGAATTTTAGCCGCAGGTCAATGCCGCCGACGTTGAGCGGGTCGCTGACCGTGCCGCTGAACGCTACCCGGGTGTTACCGGAGTGGAAGTCGCCCTGCAATGGGAAGGGGGCGCTTGCGCTGCGCAGGGCCAGCATGCCGCCGATTTTCCCGTTGCCGGTGACCGGCTGGCCCTGCGC
>NZ_JBLVYK010000346.1:0-259 GCF_048284255.1 Enterobacter cloacae complex sp.6700776
GGTAAACCGGGAGGATGGTTTGCTTTAGTCGTGTTAGCTTTTGCTCTTTTTTCCTTCGATGTCAGCCAATTGGCCGAAATTTGGCAATGGGGTATTGGGCGCTTTCTTCCATTGCTGATTACGATGATGATGCTGATTGATTGTGGCGTTTTTGTAGGAATGGAAGGTGAAAATCCGTATGGAGAAAAGACAGATAAGGTCGATTATCTGTCTTAGCAGTTAGGCTATTACCAGTACTGTTCGCTAGTAATATGTCCCG
>NZ_JBLVYK010000347.1:0-245 GCF_048284255.1 Enterobacter cloacae complex sp.6700776
CCCCCCCCCCCCCCCCCCCCCCCCCCCCCCCCCCCCCCCCCCCCCCCCCCCCCCCCCCCCCCCCCCCCCCCCCCCCCCCCCCCCCCCCCCCCCCCCCCAAATGAAGTACCTGGTCTCGTGGGCTCGGAGATGTGTATAAGAGACAGGTATTTTATTAAAAGGTCTTTTTTTTGTTTGTCGTCCAGCTCCACCGGCAAGGCGACATCGAAGTACCTGGCAGTCTGTCCGTTCTTCTGTCGTTCTGT
>NZ_JBLVYK010000348.1:0-234 GCF_048284255.1 Enterobacter cloacae complex sp.6700776
TTCACTTCTGATTGCGAAAATTTGAGAGACTCGAACACACATGAGCTGTGTGTCGTTTCAATTTTCAGCTTGATCCAGATTTTTAAAGAGCAAAACTTCGCAGTGCACCTTTTCAGGTTCACTCTGAAGTTTTCTTGTGTTCGCAGTAAAGGATGGTGGAGCTATGCGGGATCGAACCGCAGACCTCCTGCGTGCAAGGCAGGCGCTCTCCCAGCTGAGCTATAGCCCCATCGT
>NZ_JBLVYK010000349.1:0-233 GCF_048284255.1 Enterobacter cloacae complex sp.6700776
TGTGTTCGCAGTAAAGGATGGTGGAGCTATGCGGGATCGAACCGCAGACCTCCTGCGTGCAAGGCAGGCGCTCTCCCAGCTGAGCTATAGCCCCATCGTTTGTAATCTCTGTACCGCTCATCCTTTAAAAGGAGTTTGGTAGGCCTGAGTGGACTTGAACCACCGACCTCACCCTTATCAGGGGTGCGCTCTAACCACCTGAGCTACAAGCCTGCAGAGATTTTTTACTGCTG
>NZ_JBLVYK010000034.1:0-13649 GCF_048284255.1 Enterobacter cloacae complex sp.6700776
CGTATGTTCCCCTCACCCTAACCCTCTCCCCGGAGGGGCGAGGGGATTGCTCAGTGCTCGCATTAATTTGTGGGGAACCCTCAGCCCTGTGGGAGAGGGCTGGGGTGAGGGCATCAGGCCGCATTGGGCCTGATGACACACTTAGTTACGGAACGGATTCGTGCCGCTGCTCGCAGGTGAGGTGCTGCGCGCTGCCGCTGGCTGTGCAGCCGGGGCGCTGCCGTTAGCGTTGAAGTTATCAACCGCGGCATCCTGCTCTGGATTTTCCGGCGCCACGCTGTCAGGCGACGTGGATACCGGTTTACCCAGCGTACTGTTCAGCATTTGCAGATCCTGCTCGTTCAGCGTACCCAGCGCCTGCTTGATGTTCAGCTGGTTAATCAGGTACTGGTAACGTGCGCTGGAAAGCTGCTGTTTCGCGTTATACAGCGTGGTCGTTGCGTCTAACACGTCAACGATGGTACGCGTACCGACGGAGTAGCCTGCTTCCATCGCGTCCAGAGAGCTTTGCGCAGAGACAACGGCCTGTTTGTAAGCGTTGATGCTACTGATAGAGGCATTGACGTTGTTAAAGGAAGAACGCACGGTCTGCACCACGTTGCGGTGCGCGCTTTCCAGCTGCTCGCTGGCACCCACAAAGTTGTATTGCGCCTGTTTCACCTGAGAGTTAACCATCCCGCCCTGGTACAGCGGCAGAGAGAAGCTAAGGCCCACTTTGTTCTGGCCAACGTTGCTGTCGTCATAGGCCTGAGACGTCGTTTTAGACCCGCTGTAGCTGGTATCCGATACGCCGGTAGAGGCGCTCAGGCTCAGGGTTGGCAGGTGACCATCCTGTGCAAGGCGGATCTGCTCGCGTGCCAGATCCTGGCTCAGGCGCGCCTGCAATAAGGTCAGGTTACGGTTTTCCGCTTCTTTCAGCAGAGCATTAACCGCCTGTGGTTTATCCGTTTTGAAACTGTCCACGTTCAGAGAGGCCAGCTCAGGATAGTAGTTACCGGTGACCTGACGCAGTGCTTCCAGTGCGTTGTCGAGGTTGTTACGTGCGGTCACTTCGTTAGCCAGTACGGTATCGTACTGTGAACGGGCGTTCTGCACGTCAGTGATCGCAACCAGACCCACATTAAAACGCTGGGTGGTTTGATCTAACTGACGGTAAATCGCCTGTTTCTGCGCTTCGGTATAGGAGAGCGCGTCAATCGCGCTCAGTACCTGGAAATAGGCGGTCGCGGTATTCAGGATCAGCGTCTGCTGATCGGTCTGATAGGTGACATCCTGAATGCCTGCGCTCTTTTCCTGCAAACTCAGTTCACGCCATTTGGACATGTCGAACAGGGTCTGTGTAAGCTGTAAAGAGGCGCTGGTGGCATTCGAGTCGATGCCATTGTTATCGCGAAAACCGTTAGTGTAGGTATAATCTGCACCTAAGCCTAACTGCGGCAGCAGTGGACTACGTGCTTCGTTAATCTTTTCAAACGCAGCATCACGATCGGCCGCTGATTTACGTAAATCAGGGTTGCCCAGACGTGCCTGCTGGTAGACCTGTAACAGGTTCTCTGCCTGGCTCATTGCACTGAAGCCCGTCAGGCTCAGGCCGATAAGGATGGGGAGCAATTTCTTCATTTGCATTCCTTGTTGTGAAGCAGTATTAGCGCTGATCTAATTAAAAATAATTGCCGATTCTAACAGAATCATCCACACCAAAAGGTTGGCGTAACGTGCCATCTGGCGGTAATTTGCTCCAATCTACCATATAGCCATACAAACGGCAGCCAAACAGCCTTGAAATTCACAATTTCATCACCATTGCTACCAGGACTCGACCGATGCAAAAACCAGAAAACGTGCCTGTCACCTTCGCCAAAAACGATGTAGAAATTATTGCACGAGAAACGCTTTATAGCGGTTTTTTTTCAATGGAACTTTACCGTTTCAGGCATCGCCTGTTTAACGGTGAAATGAGCGGTGAAATCAAACGCGAAATTTTTGAGCGCGGGCATGCGGCAGTCTTGCTACCCTTTGACCCAGTGCGTGATGAAGTCGTGCTGGTCGAGCAGGTCCGTATTGCGGCGTATGATACCAGCGAAACGCCGTGGTTGCTGGAGATGGTGGCCGGGATGATCGAGGAGGGTGAGTCGGTCGAAGACGTCGCTCGCCGTGAGGCGCTGGAAGAGGCAGGCCTGGCGATCGGTCGGACGAAACCGGTGTTGAGCTACCTGGCAAGTCCGGGGGGAACAACGGAACGCTCATCTATTATGGTGGGCGAAGTGGACGCCACGACAGCGAAAGGGATCCACGGTCTGGCAGATGAAAACGAAGATATTCGGGTTCATGTGGTGAGTCGGGAGCAGGCTTACCAATGGGTAGAAGAGGGTTTAATCGACAACGCAGCGTCTGTCATCGCCTTGCAATGGCTGCAACTGCATCATCAGAATTTACGAAACGAGTGGAAAAAATGAAGCGCTATACACCTGACTTCCCAGAAATGATGCGCCTGTGCGAAACCAATTTCGCCCAGCTGCGCCGCCTGCTGCCGCGAAACGACGCGCCCGGCGAAACGGTAAGCTATCAGGTGAGCAACGCGCAGTATCGGTTAACGATAACAGAATCAACGCGCTACACTACGCTGGTGGAGATTGAGCAAACGGCGCCGAGCATCAGCTACTGGAGCCTGCCGTCAATGACGGTACGTCTTTATCATGATGCGATGGTCGCTGAAGTGTGTTCAAGCCAGCAGATCTTTCGCTTCAAAGCGCGGTATGATTATCCGAATAAAAAGTTGCATCAACGCGACGAAAAGCATCAAATTAACCAGTTTTTAGCCGACTGGCTAAGATATTGTTTAGCACATGGAGCAATGGCGATTCCGGTTTGTTAGCGTCATAAACCTACCTAAGGACACCATTTGGAAAGCCTGTTGAACCTGACTGTTGCTGGTGGGGCGCCAGTCAGGATATTACAAATCACCGACACCCACCTTTTTGCCGAAAAGCATGAGACGCTTCTGGGCGTGAACACCTGGGAGAGTTATCAGGCGGTTCTTGACGCGATCCATGCTGAAAAGCGGCCATGCGATCTGATCGTCGCGACAGGCGATCTGGCGCAGGATCAATCCTCCGCAGCCTATCAGCATTTCGCCGAAGGAATTGCGAGCTTTAGTGTGCCTTGCGTCTGGCTACCGGGCAATCACGATTTTCAGCCCGCCATGTACAGTTCGCTTCAGGAGGCGGGGATTTCGCCGGCAAAATGTGTCTTTACGGGGGACCAGTGGCAAATTCTGCTCCTCGACAGTCAGGTGTTTGGCGTTCCGCACGGTGAGTTGAGCGACTATCAGCTTGACTGGCTGGAGACAAAACTGGCCGCCGAACCGAATCGTAATACGCTGCTGTTACTGCATCATCATCCGCTGCCGGCGGGCTGTAGCTGGCTTGATCAGCACAGCTTACGCAACTCTGCGGCGCTGGATAGCGTGCTGGCGAAATTCCCGCGCGTGAAAAATTTGCTGTGTGGGCACATTCACCAGGAACAGGATCTCGACTGGAACGGTCGCCGCCTGCTCGCGACGCCGTCCACCTGCGTGCAGTTCAAGCCCCATTGCGCTAACTTCACGCTGGACACCATCGCACCGGGCTGGCGCTGGCTGGACCTGCATGCCGACGGCTCGCTGACCACCGAAGTGTGCCGTCTGGCTGGCGCGCAGTTCCGCCCGGATACCGCTTCAGAAGGCTATTGATGTCGACGCTCCTCTATCTGCACGGGTTCAACAGTTCTCCGCGTTCCGCAAAGGCGACGCAGTTTCGCCAGTGGCTGAGCGAACATCATCCGCACGTGGAGATGATTATTCCGCAGCTGCCCCCTTATCCGGCGGACGCGGCAGAAATGCTGGAATCGATTGTGCTTGAACACGGCGGCGAATCGTTTGGCGTTGTCGGCTCGTCCCTCGGCGGCTACTACGCCACCTGGCTGTCGCAATGCTTTATGGTGCCCGCTGTCGTCGTTAACCCGGCGGTCCGGCCATTTGAGCTGTTAAGGGACTTTCTTGGCGAAAACGAGAACCCCTACACCGGCCAACAATATGTGCTAGAGTCACGCCATATTTACGATCTCAAAGTTATGCAGGTCGACCCGCTTGAAGCGCCCGATCTTATCTGGCTGCTGCAACAGACGGGAGATGAAGTGCTGGATTACCGCCAGGCAGTGGCGTATTACGCATCCTGCCGCCAGACTGTAGAAGAGGGCGGAAACCATGCTTTCACGGGCTTTGAAGATCATTTCACCCAGATTGTCGATTTTCTTGGACTGCACAGCCACTGACAATCAATGCGAATTGCTAGCTTAAATCATGACGCAAACCTATAACGCTGATGCCATTGAGGTACTCACCGGGCTTGAGCCGGTTCGCCGCCGCCCGGGGATGTACACCGATACGACGCGCCCAAACCACCTGGGCCAGGAAGTAATTGATAACAGTGTGGACGAAGCGCTGGCAGGTCATGCCAAACGCGTGGACGTTATCCTGCACGCCGATCAGTCGCTGGAAGTCATCGACGATGGCCGCGGCATGCCGGTGGATATTCACCCGGAAGAGGGGGTTCCTGCCGTTGAGCTGATCCTCTGCCGTCTGCATGCGGGCGGTAAGTTCTCCAACAAAAACTACCAGTTCTCTGGCGGCTTGCACGGCGTGGGGATCTCCGTGGTTAACGCCCTGTCAAAGCGCGTGGAAGTGAACGTCCGTCGCGACGGCCAGGTGTATAACATCGCGTTTGAAAACGGCGAAAAAGTGCAGGATTTGCAGGTCGTCGGGACGTGCGGTAAACGCAACACCGGCACCAGCGTCCATTTCTGGCCTGACGAAAGCTTCTTCGACAGCCCACGCTTTTCTGTTTCCCGCCTGACGCACCTGCTGAAAGCCAAAGCGGTGCTGTGCCCAGGCGTAGAAATCACCTTTAAAGATCACGTTAACAACACCGAACAGAGCTGGCGCTACGAAAAGGGTCTGAACGATTACCTGTGCGAAGCGGTTAACGGCCTGCCGACCCTGCCGGAAAAACCGTTCGTCGGGAATTTCGAAGGTGATACCGAGGCGGTGGACTGGGCGCTGCTGTGGCTACCTGAAGGCGGTGAGCTGCTGACGGAAAGCTACGTCAACCTGATCCCAACGCTGCTCGGTGGGACGCACGTCAACGGCCTGCGTCAGGGTCTGCTGGATGCGATGCGCGAGTTCTGCGAATACCGCAACATTCTGCCGCGCGGCGTGAAGCTTTCCGCAGAAGATATCTGGGACCGCTGCGCCTACGTGCTTTCCGTGAAAATGCAGGATCCGCAGTTTGCCGGTCAGACTAAAGAGCGCCTGTCGTCACGCCAGTGTGCGGCGTTTGTTTCCGGCGTGGTGAAAGATGCGTTTACCCTGTGGCTGAACCAGAACGTTCAGGCCGCAGAAATGCTGGCTGAAATGGCGATCTCCAGCGCCCAGCGTCGTCTGCGCGCGGCGAAGAAAGTGGTGCGTAAAAAACTGACCAGCGGCCCCGCGCTGCCGGGCAAGCTGGCGGACTGTACCGCCCAGGATCTCAACCGCACCGAGCTTTTCCTGGTGGAAGGGGACTCGGCGGGCGGATCGGCCAAGCAGGCGCGCGATCGTGAATATCAGGCGATCATGCCGCTCAAGGGTAAGATCCTGAATACCTGGGAGGTCTCTTCTGATGAAGTGCTGGCCTCGCAGGAAGTACACGATATATCGGTGGCGATCGGCATCGATCCGGACAGCGACGATCTGAGCCAGCTGCGCTACGGCAAGATCTGCATTCTCGCGGATGCGGACTCCGATGGCCTGCACATCGCCACGCTGCTGTGCGCGCTGTTCGTGAAGCACTTCCGCGCGCTGGTGAAAAACGGTCACGTCCACGTGGCGCTGCCGCCGCTGTACCGTATCGACCTTGGCAAAGAAGTCTACTATGCGCTGACGGAAGAAGAGAAAGCGGGCGTGCTGGAACAGCTGAAGCGCAAGAAGGGCAAACCGAACGTGCAGCGCTTTAAAGGGCTGGGCGAGATGAACCCGATGCAGCTTCGCGAAACGACGTTGGATCCGAACACGCGCCGTCTGGTGCAGCTGACGATCAGCGACGAAGACGAACAGCAAACCAACGCCATGATGGATATGCTCCTTGCCAAGAAACGTTCGGAAGACCGACGTAACTGGCTGCAGGAGAAAGGCGATATGGCGGATATTGAGGCCTGATGCTGAAAAAGCCCTGCGATGCAGGGCTTTTTTTTGCCCGGTGGCGCTGCGCTTACCGGGCCTACGATCGATCCCCTCGCCCCTCTGGGGAGAGGGTTAGGGTGAGGGGAACGCCTCGCACTGACGTCAAAACTCCATCTTCACCGTAAACTGCACTTCACGCGGGTCGCCAATCTGGTTGCCCAGGTTGTTGGTCGCAATCGACGACGTGTAGTAGGTCTTATCAAACAAATTCTTCACGTTCACCTGTAGCGTCACCGGATATTGCAGCTTCATTTTGTACGCCGCAAATGCATCCGCTACGAAATAGCCCGGCAGATAATAATCCGCACCGTTAGTCGCTGAACGACGGCTCACGCCGTGCCCGCCGCCGCCAATTGTCAGCGTATTCCCGGCAAACGCATTGTGAATATCGTACGTCAGGAACAGGGAGCCGGTATGGCGCGGCACGTTCGGCAGCGGTTTGCCCGCGTAGTCCGGGTCTTCCAGCACCTTCGCATCGGTATAGCCGTAGCTGGCGATAATGTTGGTGTTCTCGGTCAGCGATCCGGCGAGATCCACTTCGACACCCTGCGAGCGCACGCGGCCCGCGGTTTTGGCGACGGTTTCATCACCGATGCTCTCGGTGTACAGCACGTTGCGCTTGTGGATATCAAACAGCGCGATGTTGGCGGTAATGCCGTCGAACAGGTCGAATTTAGCGCCTATTTCATACGCGTTCGACGTTTCCGGCGGCAGGTCGCCGATGTAGCTCGCAATGGACGACTGCGGCATAAACGTCTGGGAATAGTTAGCAAACAGGGAGACTGCCGGCGTGAGCTTGTATACCAGGCCCAGCTTCGGCGTCCACTGGTCGTCGCGGCTGTCGGTGTTGACGTTAAACGGACGGCCTTTGCCCGCGTACTGGGTGTAATACTGGTAGCGCAGTCCGGCAACGGCGATCCATTTATCGGTCAGGTACAGCGCGTCCTGCGCGTAGGCGGAGTAGCTCTCCTGCTTGATGGTTTGATCGCTGTCGGATGCCGAGACGGTGGTGCACTTGCCGAGGCTGCCGTAGCTCGGGTTGTAAATATTGAAATCCTTAACGTTCTTGCAACGGATCATGTCCGTACGCAGCAGATCGTAATTCTCATACGACACGCCGGTCAGGATCTCATTGTAAAAGCCCGCGATGTCCACGTTTCCCTGCAAATCTGCCCGCGTTGTGTGCATACGCTGGGTCGAACCCTGGGTCGCATCCACGCGGCGGGTCAGGTTGCCGGTTTTTGAATCGTAGGCCATCACGCGAGCCTGGTTATCGCTGTACTTATCCTGGCTGTAGCTGTAGTCGAACTTCGCGGTCCACTGGCTGTTAAGGCGATACTCCGCGTTAAGCTGAGCGAGGTCGGACTGACCGTCGGTCACGTTAAATGGCTCATCAAAGCGGGTTTTGCGATCGACGTCGACGGCCTTTTTGGTGTTGAGATCGAAGATCGTTCCGCGATCGAACGGCGTTTTATAGTCGCGATGCGAATAGAGCACGGTCACGGTGGCATCATCGCCGAACCAGGTCAAAGACGGGGCAATAAAGGTGCTGCGTTCGGTGCCGAAATTACGCCAGTAATCCTCGTCCTGATACTCCCCCGTCAGGCGATAGGCCAGACGCGTGCCTTCAATCGGACCGGTGACGTCAAACTGTCCGGTACCGCCGCCAAAGCTGGTTGATGTGGCAGAAATCGAGCCGCCGAAGGTTTTCTCCGGGCGTTTGGTCACCACGTTAATCAGGCCGCCGGGGTCGAGAATACCGTAAAGGGTCGAGGCCGGGCCTTTTAGCACCTCCACGCGCTCGGTTGCGGCATTGAAGCTGCGCGGCAGCACGGTGCGCAGGCCGTTGGTCATGATCGAGCCGTCGCGGTTTGCGCCGAAGCCACGGCGCACGAAAGCATCCTGCGTGCCGCCCAGGGTGTTGGTCTGCACCACGTTGCTGACGTTATACAGCGCCTCGTCGAGCGTGGTCGCGTTTTGGTCTTCCAGCACTTTATCGCTGACGGTATTGACCACCTGCGGGATGTCCAGCATCGGCATGTTGGTCAGCGTGGCGGTGGAGGTGTTCAGGGGCTGATAGCCGCTGGTGGCGTCGGTGGAAGCGTAAGGGTCGGCAGTGACGGTAAGCGTCTCACCGTCTTTTGCTGCTGCGTGCACCAGAGGCGCCATGAACAGGAGTGAAAAGAGCGCGCGCCCTTTTACCCCGGCGAATGAAGGTGTGAACTTAGCCATTACATCTGTTTTCCCAAAATATCCTGCGATGAAATGCTCGCGGAAGAATGTGTGAGTCATTGCCCTTACGGTCTGTCCGTTAGCCTCTACGGCATCGGACTTGTAATTGAGAATCATTCAAGCATGAGGGAATGTAGTAGTAAATGGAATAAATAAAAATTTCGCTACAGAGGTTTCTCTCTGGCTAATACGCGTTGATTTCCTGTTTAAGGCATTGAAAATAATTGATAAAAAGGAATTTTGATTTGTGAAGCGATGCTCAGTTATCCCTGGGGTTTACAGGGTATATCTTCGCTTGACTACTACATGGCGCGGCGGCAAACTCACAAAAGAGAATGAGTTTTATTTTTATTTGTTGGTTTTTTTTCTTACGTTGGCGTTCACGTGGCTCACTACATTAAAAAACCGGGACTGGTTCTTGAGAACCTCTCCGCGGGTTACCAGAAAAAAATCATCGTTGATGATATCTCCCTTGCGATCCCCCAGCAGAAAATGACTGTTCTGGTGGGCGCAAACGGCTGTGGAAAATCGACGCTGTTAAGTACCCTCGCGCGACTGCTTCAGCCGCTCGGCGGCAGCGCGGTGCTGGACGGCAAAGCCATCCACTCGCAGCCAACCAAAGCGGTCGCCCGCCAGCTCGGGATCCTGCCGCAGTCTCCGCTGCTTCCAGAAGGGTTAACCGTATTTGAGCTGGTCTCGCGCGGACGTTTCCCCTGGCAGAACGTGATGCGCCAGTGGAGCGAAGAAGACGAGCGGGCCGTGGAAGAGGCGTTACGCCTGACCGGAACGGCAGAGTTTGCCCATCATCTGGTTGAAAGCCTGTCCGGCGGCCAGCGCCAGCGCTGCTGGATCGCCATGGTGCTGGCGCAGCAAACGCCCTACATCCTGCTGGATGAACCCACGACGTACCTCGATCTTCGCTACCAGGTGGAGATCCTCGAACTGCTGCACACGCTGACGCGCCGGCACGGGCGCACCGTGGTGGTGGTTCTGCACGATCTCAACTTCGCCGTGAACTACGGTGATTCGCTGGTCTTTTTACGTCAGGGAAAGGTTGAGGGGGTACTGCATGAGGGCGACGCCTGCACGCCGGAGCTGATCAAAGCGGTGTTTGATGTCGACGTGCATATGTCGGTTAACCCGCTGACCGGCAAGCCGTTCTTTATGCCGTTCCGTCAGGCTGTCGACAAACCATGATGCGCACGTCTGTGGCCTTTATTCTCTTTACGCTGCTGCTTCTGGCAGGCGCGATTGCGCACCTGAGCATCGGGGCGCGCGTTATCGCCCCCCGGACGGTAGTAGACGCATTTTTCCACTTCGACCCGCGCAATTTTGAGCATAGCGTGATCGTCAGGCTGCGCTTGATGCGACTGTGCGCCGCCCTGGTGACGGGCGCGGCGCTCGGCGTCGCGGGCGTGCTGCTGCAGTCAGTGATCCGCAACCCGCTCGGCGAGCCGCATATCCTGGGGCTAAATGCAGGGGCGGCGCTGGCGGTGGTGCTGACGAGTGCCCTCGGGCTGTCGCTGCCGTTTGGCCGCCCTCTGATAGCCGCAGCTGGCGCCGCCGCGCTCTTTTTGCTGGTGCTAACGTTCTCCTCATCCGGGCGTACCGGTCTCACGCCGATGAAGGTCACGCTGTGCGGCGTGGCGATGTCGGCATTTGCCTCATCGATAACCGCCACGGTGTTGATTCTGGATGAACAGACGCTGCTGGCCATGCGGACCTGGCTTGCGGGGGATGTGGCGGGAGTCATCGGCGAGACGACCGCTAGCGCCGCGGGGGCCGCTGCCGTGGGTTTTGCGCTGGCGCTCTGGCTGTCGCCGTCGCTGAACATGCTGGCGCTGGGGGACAGAATGGCGCAGGGGCTTGGCGTGTCGCTGCTGAAAACGCGCCTGCTCGCGCTGCTGGCCATCGCCCTGCTGTGCGGCGCGGCGGTTTCAGTTGCCGGACCGATCGGGTTTATCGGACTCGTTGTGCCGCAGCTGATTCGCCGTCTGGTATCGGTGGACCTGCGCGTGATGGTGCCGCTCTCAGCCCTCTGCGGGGCGCTGGTTCTGCTGATGGCGGATATCGCCGCCCGCACGCTGTTTACGCCGTATGAGCTGGCAACCGGCGTGATGACTGCGCTGGTCGGCGCGCCGGTCTTTATCCTTATGGCGTCAAGGATGTTCAAATGAACCGGGCTGGATTGAGGGCAGTACGATTTTCCTCCTTCTCGACGCTGGTTCGCCCGAGGGCGCTGCTCTATCTGACCGTTTTAACCCTTGCCGTTTTACTGCTGCTAAGTTTTGGCCTGACGCACGGCTCGCTGCCCATTCCTGCTTCCGCCATCGGACGTGCGCTGTTTTATCCTGAACGTCTGACGGCGGATGCGCATTACATTGTGATGGATATCCGCCTGCCGCGCCTGCTGATGGCGGTGCTGTGCGGCGCGATGCTCGGCATGGCGGGGGCGGCCATGCAGTCCATTACCCGCAACGGCCTTGCTGACCCCGGACTTATCGGCGTGAAAGAGGGCTGTAGCGCGGCGGTGCTGCTGCTGATTTTTCAGTTTCCTGGATTGGGGCCGTACTGGCGTCCACTTATCGGCATGGCCGGTGGGCTGCTGACCGCGCTGCTGGTAGTGGCGCTGGCGCGTGATATCTCGCGCCCGCGATTCATCCTGATCGGCATCGGCGTGTCATGGGCGTTTGCCGCCGCGATGGGGGTCTTTATGACGACCGCCGACGTGCGCGACGTCCAGACGGCGATGCTGTGGCTGGCGGGGAGTCTGCATGCGGCAAGCTGGACGCTGGTCAGCATCGCTGCTGCCTGGACAGTGCCTGCGTTTGCGCTGCTGCTCTTTACCGCGCGCGCCGCAGACGTAGCCTTGCTCGGCAACCACACTGCGACGGGGCTGGGCGTGCGGACTTCACGCCTCGCACTGCTGCGCGTGTTTGCCCCCGTGGTGCTCACCGCGGCCTGCGTCTCCTGCGTGGGGAGTATCGGCTTTGTCGGGCTGATTGCCCCGCACATGGCGCGCCTGCTGCTGCGCGGAGGGCAAACGGCACTGCTGACGGGAAGTGCCGTACTGGGCGCGCTGCTGGTGCTGCTGGCGGATAACGTCGGGCGGCTGGCATTTCTCCCGTTGCAGCTGCCGGCGGGAATTGTCATTTCACTGATTGGCGGACCGTTTTGCCTGCTGCTGCTCTGGCAGCGTCGGGATCGATTTTAGGGGATAGAAATGCGCGTATTTTTTGCAATGCTGGTGCTGGTGGGTTTTGCTGCAGGAGCCGCAGAGCCAACGCAGACGTTTACTGACGACCTGAACCGCAAAGTGGTGGTGCCGGTTAACCCGAAGCGGATTGTGTCCCTGCACGACCTGGATATCACCATTCCGCTGATCGAGCTTGGCGTACCGCCGGTTGCCAGCCATGGCCGAACCCGACCGGACGGCAGCCATTTTCTGCGCTCCAGCGGCATGCTGACGGGCATCGATTTTGATAATTCCGACATCACATTCATCGGCACCGCCGATATCGATATTGAAGCCATCGCCGCGGCGAAGCCGGATCTTATCATCACCGAGCCGACCCGCAACACGCCGGTCGAACAGCTGGAAAAAATTGCCCCGACGGTGAGTATCGATCACCTCGACGGCGGCGCGCCGGAGATCTACCGCAAGCTGGCGCAGCTTACCGGGACAGAGGCGCGGCTGAAGATTCTGGAGCGTCGCTATCAGGAGCAGATCGAGGCGCTAAAGGCGACCATCGATACGAGCAAACTGACCGTCTCGGTGATTCAGGCCAATCAGGGCAAAATCAACGCCATGCACAGCTACCACTCGCTTGGGCGCGTGCTGCGCGACGCAGGGTTCAGATTCCCGCCGCTGATTGAGAGCATCCCGGAGGGCGGGCGCATCGACGTCAGCGCCGAGCGTCTGCCGGAGCTGGATGCTGATTTTGTCTTTGCAACCTGGCGCGGGGACACCGGCGGAAAACCGCAGGACGAGCTGGCGGCGATGGATGCGGTGATGCCGGGCTGGTGTCAGTTTCTCAACGCCTGCCGAACCGGGCATTACGTGCTCATCTCCCGCGAGGAAGCGATCTCAAATTCATTTGCCTCGCTGGGGCTGATGGCCGCGCAGGTGCAGTCGCAGATAGCGGGCCGTCCGCTGCCGGAGGCCGCAAGATGATCCGAAAAATTGATGTCTACGGCGACCGCCTCCGCTCGCGGGCGCACCAGCTGACGCCGCGCCTGCTGCAGGTGGCGAGCTATATCAATGAAAATCGTGAAGCGGTTATGGAGCAGACGGCAATGGAGATTGCCGCTGTGCTACACACCTCGGACGCCACCGTGGTACGTGCCATTCAGGCGCTTGGGTTTGGCGGGCTGCGGGATCTCAAGCAGACCCTGGAGCAGTGGTTTGGCCCGGTGGTCACCTCCAGCGAGAAGATGTCCACGACGGTAAACACGCTTACCAGCGACGTCGACGCGAGCATCGATTTTGTGCTGGAAGGCCATCAACACACCTGCGCGGTGTTGTCCGAACCGGGCAACCGCTACGCGATGGCGCAGGCGGTGTCGCTGCTGGCGCAGGCGAGACAGGTCGCTATTTTTGGCATTGGCGCATCCGGCATTCTGGCTGAGTACACCTCGCGACTGTTTAGCCGTATAGGCCTGCCTGCGATCCCGCTCAACCGCACCGGTATTGGCCTCGCCGAACAGCTGATTGCCCTACAGCGCGGTGACGTGCTGGTAATGATGGCGCAAAAATCCGCGCACCGGGAGGGACAGACCACGCTGCGCGAAGCGAAGCGCCTGGGTATTCCCACCATTTTGCTGACCAACGCCACGGACTCGCGCTTTAGCAAAGAGGCAAGCGTAGTGATCCACGTCCCGCGCGGCGGCGAGAAGGGCAAAATCCCGCTGCACGGCACGGTGCTGCTGTGCCTGGAGATGATTATTCTGTCCGTCGCCTCCACCGAGCCGCAGCGCACCATCAAGTCGATGAAGCGCATCAACGAGTTACACCGCGGATTAAAGCCGGGCAAGAAGAGCGGTTGATTTTCCCCCTCTCCCCGTGGGCTGAGGGATCCCCAGTAATTTTTTTATGCAGAAGCAATAAAGTTGCTTTCTAAATGACTGAGGGCTGTCAGCGATGCCCTGGTCCGGCTGTAAA
>NZ_JBLVYK010000350.1:0-233 GCF_048284255.1 Enterobacter cloacae complex sp.6700776
TTCACTTCTGATTGCGAAAATTTGAGAGACTCGAACACACATGAGCTGTGTGTCGTTTCAATTTTCAGCTTGATCCAGATTTTTAAAGAGCAAAACTTCTTAATGCACTCAAAAGTACATTCAGAAGTTCATCATTCATCAGACAATCTGTGTGGACACTACAAAGGCAGGTTCTTTAAGGTAAGGAGGTGATCCAACCGCAGGTTCCCCTACGGTTACCTTGTTACGACTTC
>NZ_JBLVYK010000351.1:0-227 GCF_048284255.1 Enterobacter cloacae complex sp.6700776
ACTCGTTCCGAGTGTGTGGGCCCTGCGGGGCTAAAACCCAAAATTCAAAAGATAAAAAAAGTAAGGGGGTAGCCTATGGCCTGTCTCTTATACACATCTCCGAGCCCACGAGACCAGGTACTTCATCTAGGGGGGGGGGGGGGGGGGGGGGGGGGGGGGGGGGGGGGGGGGGGGGGGGGGGGGGGGGGGGGGGGGGGGGGGGGGGGGGGGGGGGGGGGGGGGGGGGG
>NZ_JBLVYK010000352.1:0-207 GCF_048284255.1 Enterobacter cloacae complex sp.6700776
GAAGCAATAAAGTTGCTTTCTAAATGACTGAGGGCTGTCAGCGATGCCCTGGTCCGGCTGTAAATCGCTGAGGCGTTTGCCTTCCGGCCGGGGCGAGGCACAGGGATGCGCCGGGAGCCCGGGTCGCCAGGGTGGTGGCGACTGAGCCACCCTGGCACGTTCACCGGTCATGTCGTTACAGAGTAGCAAGGAACATAAAGTGAACGG
>NZ_JBLVYK010000353.1:0-206 GCF_048284255.1 Enterobacter cloacae complex sp.6700776
GTTTCACTTCTGAGTTCGGCATGGGGTCAGGTGGGACCACCGCGCTAAAGCCGCCAGGCAAATTCTGTTAATCTGTATCAGGCTGAAAATCGTGTCTGTCTCTTCGCCGAAACAGCTTCGGCGTTGTAAGGTTAAGCCTCACGGTTCATTAGTATCGGTTAGCTCAACGCATCGCTGCGCTTACACACCCGACCTATCAACGTCGT
>NZ_JBLVYK010000354.1:0-205 GCF_048284255.1 Enterobacter cloacae complex sp.6700776
TACCACTTTGTGATTCATGACTGGGGTGAAGTCGTAACAAGGTAACCGTAGGGGAACCTGCGGTTGGATCACCTCCTTACCTTAAAGAACCTGCCTTTGCAGTGCTCACACAGATTGTCTGATGAAAAACAGCAGTAAAAAATCTCTGCAGGCTTGTAGCTCAGGTGGTTAGAGCGCACCCCTGATAAGGGTGAGGTCGGTGGTT
>NZ_JBLVYK010000355.1:0-200 GCF_048284255.1 Enterobacter cloacae complex sp.6700776
CTTTGTGATTCATGACTGGGGTGAAGTCGTAACAAGGTAACCGTAGGGGAACCTGCGGTTGGATCACCTCCTTACCTTAAAGAACCTGCCTTTGTAGTGCTCACACAGATTGTCTGATGAAAAGTAAATAGCAAGGCGTCTTGCGATTGAGACTGTACGTCCCCTTCGTCTAGAGGCCCAGGACACCGCCCTTTCACGGC
>NZ_JBLVYK010000035.1:0-12609 GCF_048284255.1 Enterobacter cloacae complex sp.6700776
ATATCCTACGTTAAGCCTGTTTTTTGTACAAAGCGGTATCGACTGTACGTAATGAGCGGTATTTTCCGGATCCCAGCTTAAGATTATTACGCCAGACGTAATCTCCACTCAGATTGATATGTTCCCAGCCCAGGGGAGAAAGATGAGAGACCAGTTGCTCATTTATCGGGATACCCTTTCGTTTTAGTGACTCAATAGCTCTTTCTATATATACCGTGTTCCACAACGTGATCGCTGCTGTCAGTAATGTCAGCCCGCTGGCGCGATAACTCTGATTCTCCAGCCCACGATCCCTTATTTCACCCAGACGGTGCAAAAAGACCGCTCGCGCAAGGGCATTACGGGCCTCACCCTTATTCAGCCCCGCCTGCACGCGTCGGCGCAGACCGGGATCACGGAACCAGTCCAGCATAAATAGTGTCCGTTCGATGCGGCCAATCTCTCTCAGCGCTTTGGCAAGTCCATTCTGTTTTGGGTAACTGGCTAACTTTTTCATCATCAGTGATGCGGTGACTGTCCCCTGCTTAATCGAGGTTGCCAGGCGCAATACCTCATCCCAGTGCGACTCAATGTCTTTGATATTCAGGCAGGTTGTTGATATGACAGACTGAAGCCCCGGATAGCGCTCGGCCTTTCCATGAATAAACAGCCGCTTGTCATGAAGATCACGGATCCTTGGCGCAAAAGCGAATCCCAGCAGGTGCATCAGGGCGAAAACATGTTCAGTGAAGCCTGCGGTATCGGTGTAATGCTCGGTAATTTCCAGATCGCTTTCATGGTACAGCAGGCCATCAAGCACGTGGGTTGAGTCGCGCACCCGGCTGATCACTTTGGCGTAGAACGGGCTGTATTGGTCTGAGATATGCGTATAAATCTGCACGCCCGGCTCCTGACCATATTTAAGATTGACCTGACCGGCATAACGTCCGTGACTGCCTACCCGAAAGTTCTGCCCGTCTGACGACGATGTTGTCCCGTCGCCCCAGAATGCGGCCAGAGGCCGCTCTTTCTGTGCGTTGACCAGCTCGGCCAGTGCCGCTGAATAAGTTTCATCCCTGATGTACCATGCCTGAATACCTTCGAGTGACGATCTTGTGGCCCCAGGGCAGGATTCCGCCATTTTTGTCAGCCCAAGGTTGATGCCGTCAGCCAGAATGGTGGTCAGCAACAGTCTTCCGTCTTTTGGTCTGACGTTATTATTTTTGAGGTGCGCGAAGTGACGCGTAAATCCCGTCCAGCTATCAACTTCTTCCAGTATCTCCGTAATTTTCGGATGGGGAAGCATGCCATAGACCAAATCTGCAAAGGGCGAAACACCTGAAGGAACGCTGTTCTCCAGTGGAGTAATTTTTACGCCTTTATCTGAGATATCTACATCGGGCAAATCACCGGCAAGCGCCATCGCGTTAACTTCTTCCAGCCGAGATGCAAGAAGAGTCATACGGGCCTGAAGGTATGCCTGGCTATCGGTCTGAACGGCCAACTGTAACTGGTCATTATGTCGGGATTTCTCAAACTCAGCAGTCGGGATGAGATAATCATCAAAATTTTTGTAGCGGCGCGATCCTTTTACCCAGATATCACCGGAACGTAATGCACCCTTGAGTTCATTCAGTACGCAAAACTCGTAGTACTTGCGGTCGATGCCTGAAGGCGTGAGCACCAGTTTTCGCCAGCTTTCAGGGATAAACCCTGTTGGCGCTGATGGCGGCACTTTACGAAGTTGTTTACGGTACATTTCCGTTATGGTGTCCAGCGCATCGCTGAGCGCCTGCGCCGCAGGTGTCGCCATGAACTGCAATGCTGACAGCATACGCGGGGCATATTTACGCAACGTACTGTATTTTTCGGTGATCAGATGAAGCGCGTCGAAATTGCCCTTACGGGAAAGAAACCGCGTTTCTTCCACGCTGTTGATGAATTCCTGCCAGGGAAGGACATCTTCTATTGCAGTCCAGGGATCTTCCCCGGATTCTCTGGCGTTAAGTAACGCCTGCCCGACGGTAACGTACTGCTTCAGCTTGCTCTGAATAAGCTTTCCCGTTTGCTGGAGCCGTTCGGCCTGCGTGCGTTTTGCCCTGCTGAACAGACTACCCAGGATACGCTCGTGCAGATCAATCACTTCGTCAGTCAGGGTGGCCCTGGCCTCTGTTATTATACAAACCAGCGTAGCGTAACGTCTGACATCGGTGAATTTTGCCAGGTCCCTGCTGCTCATTTTCCGGCCCTCACGCGCCAGTTTAAGCAACCTGTTCTGGTGAACGGAAAGTGCAATACCATCAGGCAACCCCAGCGCAGCGATGGAATTAAGCCGGTCGATATGTTGCAGCACATTTTTACCGTTTATTTTACCCGGAGGCTGTAGCAGCCATGCCAGACGGGAAGGTTGTTCACCCTCTGATATGAGCAGGCTGTCGAGTGCTGATTTATGCTGCTTTTCCAGTTGCGCGGTAAGTGTCGAAAATACCGATCTGTTAGCGAGCGTGACGACTTCGGCAAGCGTCCGTTCGATCACTTCAACAGAAGGGAAAATAACATTATTGTTATGTAGCCAGCTGAGCATTTCTTCCGCCAGCATAAATCCTTTGTCAGTTCGCATGGCATAGGGGTGCAGATGACGGATACAGTCTTTTTGCATTGACCGGCTGAACGGGGATAGTTCCAGGTAGCGATAAAGTTCGGTCAGATGTTCCCAGCGGGTTTGCTCTCTGGATGCATATTCCGGCCATAAATCAGGCTGAAGTTTCAGTCGGGAAGCAACCCTGGATACAACGCCATTGTGAGGAGCACTGCTTTTGTCCGGAATAAATCCAGGTCCACGCAGATAACAGAGTAATACAGCAAAGCCCAGGCGATTCGCTGGCCTTCGGTGCTTATTAATGAGCGCAATATCCGGTTCGTTCAGAAAACACATTCGGGTCAGAATAATTTCATCATCTGGTATAACCAGTAAGCGTTCCTGCTCTTCGCTGCTCAGTATCTGTCGCCGTGGCATAAATGCCTCCCTCGCGTATAGTTTTCATCTGTTATTTGTTCGCTGTGACCGAAACCGGTCGGTTTCGTACACCACTTACAGCACATGTCCGAAACTTAGTGAAATTAATTTCGGACACACGTTATAATTCGGACATCCATTTCGTACGGAAAGTTTCCCATGTCACGTGTTTTTGCCTACTGCAGGGTCTCAACTCTGGAACAGACCACAGAAAACCAGCGTCGTGAAATTGAAGCGGCGGGTTTTGCCATCAGATCCCAACGACTTATTGAGGAGCATATCAGTGGCTCGGTTGCTGCCAGCGAACGCCCCGGATTTATCCGGTTGCTAGATCGCATGGAAAATGGGGATGTACTGATTGTCACCAAACTTGACCGTCTGGGTCGTAATGCGATGGATATCCGAAAAACAGTAGAGCAACTGGCGGCTTTAGATATTCGCGTTCATTGTCTCGCACTCGGAGGCGTTGACTTGACCAGTCCGGCCGGAAAAATGACTATGCAGGTAATTTCTGCTGTAGCGGAGTTTGAGCGGGATTTGCTGCTTGAGCGAACGTATTCAGGTATTGCGAGGGCAAAAGCGGCTGGAAAACGCTTCGGTCGCCCCCCCATCCTGAGCGAGGAACAAAAGCAAACAGTGACAGAGCGCCTAAATGCTGGCATCAGTATCAGTGCTATTGCCCGGGAATTTAATACCACCCGCCAGACTATCCTTCGGGTAAAGGCTGGATTGCTGCAAGAGTGAGCGGCTGGGAAGATTATAAAAAAAATCAAATGGTTATTATGAAATAAAACAGCCTGCTGGGTTCTTTTCCCCCTATTTTTTATAAAAGAGTAGACAAAAGAGGTTCGCGACACTAATCTACCAACTAGATGATTGGTGCTGGTTACACCAGCTATACCTTTTATCAAGAAATTACAGGAGCCATTATGTCTACTACCGTTAAACCTTCTGCAGACGCAGCTGCGATCCACAATACCCGTGAAGCAGTTCGCAGCCAGCCTGGCCTGGGTAACCTGACTTTCCAGATGAAAGCCCGTTCCAGCGGCGGATTAACCGTTCGCACAGAGACCGGCGCCACAATCCAGAACGGCGTTATCGATACCAGCCGTGTGGGGAAATTTTCTAATATCGGTGATGAACCCGCAGGTTTACTCGGCACCGATACCGGCATGAGCCCGACTGAATACATCATGCAGGCGCTGGCTGGCTGTTATACCGCCACCCTTACCATGATGGCTGCTGAAAAAGGGATCGACCTGGACGGTATCGAGCTGGATCTTAATTTCGATATCAACCTCAACGGCTTCCTTGGGCTGGACAGCAACGTGCGTAAAGGTGCGAAATCTATTCGCGTCGATGTTCACCTTACGAGCAAGACCGCCAGTCGCGAGGAGTTAGAAGCGCTGGTCAGCGAAATGCAAAAGAATTCGCCAATCCACGATACTCTGGCTAATCCGGTTGAAATGATTACACGCCTGGCGTGATGTCAGAGATGTAATGCTGCCATTCAGAATGCAGGATGGCAGTGACGTTCAGCTCTGCACGATACTGAGTCAGTGATACAACTTGCTACGGAAAAATAGCAACAATATAATCTATCAACTAGTAGATTATATGGAGTAATTATGACAACCATGACACGGGAACGGCTGCTCAGCGAAGCAGAACACCTGATGCGCGAAAAAGGGTATTCAGTATTCAGCTATGCTGATTTATCAAAAATAGTGGGTATCACCAAGGCCAGTATTCATCACCATTTCCCGACCAAAGATATTCTGGGTGAGCAGGTGGTAATACAGGCGTTCTCTGATACACAACGCGTATTTGAGCAGATAGAGGCGACTGAGAAAAGCGCGGAGAGAAGAATTGCGGCTTACATCGATATCTTCGCGCAAAGCCATAAAGCTTCGCTACTGCCACTGTGTTGTGCGTTGTCAGCAGAGACCGCCAATCTGCCTCAGGCAATTACTGTACAGACATCACTTTATTTCGATATGCAAATCGAGTGGCTCACAAAAGTCGTCAGGGCGGGCATGGAGTCAGGTGAGTTTTCATCCCATGCCGAACCATCAGATATTGCTTTGATGATCATTAATGTCTGTGAAGGCTCAAGCGTAGTGGCGCATGCAACGGCCAGACCCGAAGTCTTCGCCAACAGCCTTAAGTATATAAAACTGCTTCTTAATACCCCTCATTCAGGAGAATGACACTATGCTGGACTGGAACAACTATCGCTCAGAGTTAATGCAACGTTTAGGCGAGTTGGGCAAACTGACCCCCGAGACCATGAAAGGCGTGGTTGCCCTGGGCAACGCAGGTAACAAAACTGACCTTTTGGGCGCAAAAGTGCGTGAACTCATTGCCCTGGCGTGCGCAGTCACAACCCACTGCGACGGCTGTATTGCTTTTCACGCCGACGCCGCTGTGAAAGCCGGTGCAACCGACGCTGAAATTGCTGAAGCGCTGGGCGTGGCGATTAACCTCAACGCTGGCGCGGCGGTCATTTATTCAGCCCGCACTCTGGATGCCGTCGGTCAGGCACGCGGTTAAGCATTAATAAATTCCACGTTAAAAGGGCATTACTGCCCTTTTTTTATGTCCGCAATAGCCTGAGCATATACCGATGCAGGTTTCACACCCGGTATGCGTTTAACTAATTGCCCTTCATGAAATATCAGCACAGACGGCAGCCCCCAGATCTCGTATTTGGTTGTCAGCACCGGCGCCTGATCTACATTGACTTTCCCCACCTGAATATCTCTATCGAGCCGGTCTGCAAACTGACTGAACATTTCTTCGCTGGCCTGACAGGGCGGACACCAGGGTGCAGAGAAACGTACCACCGATATTCCGTTGTACTGCTCTATCTGGCGGAAATTATCTTCGTTATAAGCTGTTAATGTACGCATGGTGATGACCTCGCAAAATGAGTGACAATTCAGAAATGGCTGCGTTATGACAAAAAAATACGACACAGCCATTGACCTACCTACTAGATGGTTGGTATATTGCCACCCATCAGATGTTTATGCAACTCCAGTGCGCGACGTCCAGTCGATGATACTGCCGGGCTGTGCAAATCCCTGCCGGGATACTCCTTTTTGTTTTTTGTGAGGTATACGATGAGTAAGCTTTTCACCCCCTACAATCTGTCTGGCCTGGCGTTAAAAAACCGTGTAGTCATGGCACCGATGACCCGCACCCGCACCATGAATGACGTGCCGGATGAGGTCGTGGCTTTGTACTATGCACAGCGTGCTTCTGCTGGCCTGCTCATCACCGAAGGGATGCCGGTTTCAGAAGAAGGCCGGGGTTACCTTTATACCCCTGGTATCTACAACGACGAACACGTCCAGGGCTGGCGTAAGGTGACACAAGCGGTTCACGCCAAAGGTGGCCGTATTTTCGCGCAGCTCTGGCACGTCGGCCGTATGTCTCACGTCTCTCTTCAGCCAGGCCACATAGCGCCGGTTTCAGCGGGCACCGTTCAGGCGGTCAATACCACCGTTTTTGCGCTGACCGAATCCGGAGAACCGGGCCCGGTTGTACCAAGCCAGCCACGCGCGCTGGAAACGCATGAAGTTAAACGCATCACTGCAGACTTCGTGCACTCCGCACGCCTGGCGATGGAAGCCGGCTTTGACGGCGTGGAAATCATGGCGGCAAACGGATTCATCTTTGACCAGTTCCTCAGTAGCGAACTGAACACCCGCACCGACGAATACGGCGGCTCGGTGGAAAATCGTCAGCGTTTCCTGCTGGAGACCATTGACGCCGTGGCGGAAGCCGTGGGTAACAGCCACGTTGCCGTGCGCCTGTCACCGTTCGGCCGCATTTATGACCTCGCGCCGTATGAAGGTGAAGAGCAAACCTGGTCAGCCATCACCGACGCGCTCGGTCAGCGGGAACTGGCCTACGTACACCTTTACTATCAGCCGGTGTACATCAAAGCGCCACTTCCGGAAGGCTTCCGCCGCCGTTTTCGCAACACGTTTAAAGGCACCATCATCGCTGCCGGCGGTTTTACCCGTGATATCGCAGAGCAGGCTCTGGAAGATGATGAGCTGGATCTGGTGGCATTTGGTGTGCCCTACATCGCTAACCCGGATCTGGTTGAAAGAATGCAAAACGGCTGGCCACTGGCAGAAAGTGACCGCGCCACCTACTACGGCGTCAGTGGTTCCCCGGAAAAAGGCTATACCGATTACCCGGTCTGGCAGGCGCAATAAATCCCATACGGTCGCGGTTCTCTGATAAGTGAGATCCGACCGCCCAACGTCTTTGAGGAATCATTATGCAAACGCTGAAACCCACCCTTACCATCGATATCTGGTCAGATTTGGTCTGCCCGTGGTGCTGGATTGCTAAAAAAAGATTTGAACAGGGTCTGAATCGCTTTGAATTTCGCGACCAGGTGGTGATCCGCCATCACAGCTACCGTCTGGCCGGTGGTACTCCCGCGATGCCTTTTAAGGATGCCATCGTTAAAAAGCTGGGCAGTCAGCATTCAGCGGAGCTGATGATGAATCAGGTGGGCACCGCCGGTAAATCTGAAGGTCTGATCTACAACTTCGACGGCATGATGTTTGGTGATACAGAAGATGCACACACCCTGCTGGTTGCCGCGCGTAAGGCCGGAATTGCGGACGCGGTGGAAGAACGTTTTTATCATGGCAGTATCACCGAAGGTCGCTCTCTCTTTGACCGTCAGCAGCTCGTTGCCATGGCCGTAGAAGCCGGTATGCCGAAAGCTGACGCTGAAGCCGCCCTGGAAAATGACGATTTTCGCGCCACCGTTTCCGACGATGAAGCCCACGCACAGTCTATTGGCCTCAGCGGCGTTCCGGTTTTTGTGATGAACGAAAAATATGCCATCAGCGGGGCTCAGGCAGCAGATAACTTTTTGAATGCCCTGCGTCAGGTCTGGGATGAACAGCAAACCGAATTTTCAGCCACTGCGGGTCAGACCTGCGGAACGGATGGCTGCAGTATTTAATCCGTCAACCGCCGGCAGTTTCACGCTGCCGGCAACGTCTTACCCACCAGTAATGGAGTCAGAAAATGAACACTTTTTTCAAAGGTAAAAAACTGCTCGTCGTCGGCGGTACCAGCGGCATGGGCCTGGCCGTGGCACGCATGGTACTGGAAGCGGGCGGCAGTGTCGTGCTGACCGGGAATAAAAAAGACAAAGCCGAAGCGGTGCAAAAAGAACTGAGCCCTCTGGGACCGGTTGCGGTCATCGCGGCGAACCTGATGACCGAAGAAGGTATGGAAACTATCCGTCAGGAAATTAATGCTCACCATCGCGATATCAGCCTGATGGTGAATGCCGCCGGTATCTTCATGCCCAAAGGATTTACCGAGCACAGCTTTGCCGATTATGACATGTATCTTTCGCTGAACCGAGCCACGTTCTTTATTACACAGGATGTCGTGAAGAACATGCTCGCCGCGAAGCTCGAAGGGTCTATCGTCAACGTCGGTTCGATTGGTGCTCAGGCTGCACTGGGTGACTCGCCGGCCTCGGCCTATTCAATGGCAAAAGCGGGTCTGCATGCCCTGACGCGTAATCTGGCGATTGAGCTGGCCAGCGCGGGTATTCGTGTCAACGCGGTGTCTCCCGGGATTGTTCATACGCCGATATACGAAGGCTTCATGGACAAAGCGGATATCGCAGATGCTATGAAGTCGCTGAACGATTTCCACCCGCTGGGACGCGTCGGAACTGCCGAAGATGTGGCAAACACTATTCTCTTCCTGTTGTCTGACAAAACCTCATGGGTGACGGGCGCTATCTGGGATGTCGATGCGGGCATCATGGCGGTCAGACGATAACCCCGTGACGCTGGCATAAGCCGCCCCTTAAGGGCGGCATTTTTTTGTCGCCAGACATGTCATCAGCAGGCTTCACTAAGAATATTCACGACCTGTTCATCCGTGCCTTTTGTGTTCCCGGCACAGGGTGTTATGCCGGGTTCTGACGACATCCTGACAGGACAAAACGGCCAGAGAGAAAGGGGTTATACACGATGAGGAGCCGGTATCCGCAGTACCTGTGAAATTCTTTTCATCCCTGCTGTCAGCATACTCCGTGGGCAGGCCAGATTTAACCGGATATATCCGTCCCCATTGTCGACAAACAGCAAGCCCCCTTCAAGAAGGACCCCTGACTCCCGGGCAAAATACAGCGATAAATCCTCACCTGCGGTGTCGGGCAGGTAGCGGCTAATATCTATCCAGGCCAGATATGTCCCTTCGGGGATCGAGAACCTGGTTTCGGGTAAATAGCTTTTGAGATAGTCGTGCAGGTACTGGAAATTGCCGTCAATATATTCCCTCAGATGGACAAGCCAGTCATCACATTCACTCCACGCCGCTTTGTTTGCTGCCAGGCTCAGTGGAGAGATGAACTCGTCGTGTCTGAGACGCCACTCGCTTCTGACACCGGGATCCGGAATAATGATATTTGCCAACAAATTCCCGGCCAGATTGAATGTTTTACTCGAGGACATGCAGGTAATAATGCGTGTAGAATCAGGGAAAAGAGAGGCGGCCGGTGTATGACCGATACCGCTTCGGGACAGGTCGCAGTGAATTTCGTCAGATATCACCCAGATGTCATTGGCCAGGCAAATTTCAATAATCCGCTTAAGTTCATCAGGCCGCCAGACTCGTCCGGTCGGGTTATGCGGATTACACAGGAAAAGAATTTTCACACGTAAATCGGCCTGACTGGCTTTGCGTGCAAAGTCTTCCCAGTCAGGTTCCCAGCCGCCTGCTGATTTTTTTAACGCCGAGTACACCACGCGACGCTGACTGTATTCACCCGCCTTTTTAAACGGGCCATATGAAGGCGTCATAATAAGAATACTGTCATCCATGTCGGTCAGAAGCGGGACGAGACGGTTCAGCGCGGGAATAATGCCCGGAGACAGCACAATGTCTTCCGTTTTGAAACGGTGACCATATTGTCGCTCACACCAGCTGCCAAAGATCTCATAGTATTCTTCGTCGTAGATTTTAGTGTAGCCGAGTATTTTTCTATCCAGACGGTCTCTGATGGCCTGAAGAATCGGCTCTGGTGTGGCAAAAGCCATGTCAGCAACCCAGAGGTTGATTAGCCCTTCTGCCGGATACCGCATTGCAAATTCGGACTGTCCCGAAAACAGGTATTCCCGCCAGCCGTCCACGGTGAGACTGTCTGTTTTCTCTCTGCTTACGTACTCATCAAAATCATATTTCATTTCATAAACCTGCCTTAGGTGTAGTCAGAAACGTCGACCTCAGTATTACTGTCAGTCTGATGCCGGAGCGGGAAAACTGGCTCGTGTGATTAACATAAGAGAATCATCACAACTGCATGAATTAATTGCGTTATTAAGGTTCTCTCGCCTTTGTCATCGACTGACGGGGGGATTTCTCGCGTGTCACCATCACAATGCCAGTCAGCACCGCCAGGGCAGAAAATATCGTTCTGACCGTCAGTGATTCATCCAGGAATACCACACCCCCTAGCATTGCCAGACAGGGAACGCTGAGCTGAAGGGTACTGGCGGTGATAGAGCCGAGAGAGGGTAAAAGGGTATACCACAATACATATGCACCGGCTGAGGCGGCGGCACCGGACAGCAATGACAAAGCAATGCCCGCAGCATCATAGTGACCCTGCTTCATAAACAGCAACGAAAGAGCGAGAGCCATCGGCGTGGCGAGTACAAAATTTGCCGCCGTTGAAGCCCCGGCCGCCTGGCCCGCCCTCCCCCTGACGGAATAGGCGGCCCAGGCTAATCCGGCAACGATCATCATAAGTGCACTGTAAAGCGGCGGTGCCTTCGCCCCGGGTAACAGCAGGGCAGCAATTCCTGCCAGAGCAATAACTAAACCGCAAGCCCGCATAACGGAGAGTGATTCCCCTTTAAATAATCCGTGGATCACCATCGCAAACTGTACGGCACCAAAAAGTAACAGCGCACCTGCCCCGGTATCGAGATGGATATAGGCGACAGAGAAGAGCACTGCGTACACCATGAGGTAAAATCCGCTCAGCGGACGCCACAGCGATAATGTAGTTTTTGCGTGATAAAACAAGAAAGGTGACAGGACGAGTGCACCACTGGCCAGCCTGAGGCTGCTGAATGAAAGGGGATCAATGTGGCCTCCCTGCAGGGCCAGACGGCACAGAATAGAGTTTGCAGCAAACGCCAGCATTGCCAGGGATATTTTAAGAATGAGCGCGCAATTGGCCATTCAGTGAGACCTCATAAAATTCTTGTAAACTACCATCTAGTTGGTAGCATAGCGTAAGTGATCACCGAACAGGAAGCAATAATCAGCTTTCAAACTGGAAGGTGAGGACAGGCATTCGGAATGAATTCTGTTTCACATCCCCAGTAGAGGAAGGAAAACGCGTAATGCCAGATGCAGAGCAGAAGATTATTTTTCCCTGCGATCAAACATATGAAATCAGTTTAAGACCTGGAATATCCTATGAAAAAACTAAAATTTACGTTCAAAAATGCGGCTGGTGAAGAACTGGCCGGATTGCTTGAACTTCCTGAAAATCCTAAAGCGTTTGCGCTGTTAGCTCATTGTTTTACGTGTGGCAAAGACCTCAAAGGCGCGGCGCGTATTGCGCGGAAACTGACAGAGAATGCTATCGCCGTTCTCCGGTTTGATTTTACTGGTCTGGGAAACAGCGAAGGGGATTTTTCCAACACCAACTTCTCATCCAATATTTCGGACCTGCTTTGCGCGGTAGATTATCTCCGCCGACAGTACGAAGCGCCTTCTTTGCTCATCGGCCATAGCCTGGGGGGATCGGCCATTCTGTCTATTGCCGGCGAAGTTCCTGAGGCAAAGGCCGTTGTCACCATAGGATCACCCGGAGAACTGACACACGTAAAACGTCTTTTTAAGGATGATGTTGAAAACATTAACCAGCATGGAGCCTATCCCGTTGAGCTGGCCGGGCGGGTATTTACCTTAAAGAAACAGATGCTGGACAATATTCAGGAACACAAAATCGCTCATAAGGTGTTCGCCATGAACAAGCCTCTGCTTATTTTTCATGCGACTGAAGATGATACTGTGTTAATTGAGCAGGCCGAAAAAATATTCAAAGCAGCAAAGCATCCCAAGAGTTTCATTTCGTTGGGTAAGGCGGATCACCTTCTGACTCATGCTCAGGATGCTGAATACGTTGCCGATATCATTATATCGTGGAGCGAATGTTACCTATAAACAGAGTAAATGCGTTCAAACTCGTAGCGCAGAGGGCGATTTTCTGCAGAGATCGGACGCTGTTTATGCTGGACTGATTTTGCGATAAAGGCTTAGGCCGATGCATACAGGCGGGGCTGAATAAGGGTGAGGCCCTTGGGCGAGCATCCTTCATGCACCGGCTGAATGAAATCAGGGATCTGGGGGTGGGAGGATCAGCGTTACCACGCCACCGGCGCTGACACTACATACGGCGGCGATAACACTCTGGAATACGGTTTATATAGAAAGAACCATTGAGCCGCTTAAGCAAAAAGGAGTCCCTGTTAATGAACTGCTGGTCTCTCATCCTTCTCCACTGCTGTACAAAATATAGTCTTAGCGTGGGATAA
>NZ_JBLVYK010000036.1:0-6691 GCF_048284255.1 Enterobacter cloacae complex sp.6700776
CATTCAGACGCCGGATAGATTCAAGCAAGCCAACTTGTCGTCAAAATCGGTGTTGCAAAAACGGGAGTGACCATAGATTCCGTTTTCTGAGACGACCCCTATCTGTTCAACCGCCGGGCGAACGGCATCGATGAAATCTGGTACATCTGCCCGGACAGGCCGACGCTCGTCCGGGTGCAACGGGCAATTTTGGCGGTGGATGAAATCGTGAACCCACAGACCGGCGAGGCCCGAAAAACGGCAGAGCTGGACCGGGAACGGCTGTTTGCCTGCTTCAAATTCATGGTCATGGTCTGAGGTTAATCATTCATTTATGAGGTGTTTTATGACAAACCGGATTGCGGTTGTGGGCCGGGAGGCCCTGCTTATGGTCGGGGCGATGGCCGGAGGGCTGTGTGTGCTGGCCGCGCATCTGCTGAAATTGTTCTGGCGCGTGCTGCCGGTGTTTCTGCTGCTCTACGGGTTCGTGCAGTTTCTGGCGAGGAACCCGGCGATCCGTGACTGGTTGTTCCTGCATTTCGGGCAGGGAGGCACGGCGGCGATCCTGATCGGTGGTACCCTTCTTTGCCTGCGTCGTCTGATGAAATGACGGCAGACAGCACCGGCCGCGTCGGTGCTGTTATTCCTCCCCGAGCTGGTCCCGCATTGCCAGCCAGAGCGTTTCCGCGTCCTCGTGCAGCCGTTCGCACATGTCGGCCGCGGTATCCATATCCAGTTCGTTCAGCTTTTCCAGCAACAGCAGCGACTGATCCCTGATGAATTTTGCCATGTTGAGGGCGGTTTTTTCCTGTTTCGTCATGTTTCTTTCCTTCCGGGCATGGTGTGCGCCTGTCGGGTATACTGTCTCAAAAATAGCGGGGTGAGACAATGGCGTGGGTGACGGTGAGACAGGCCACGGAACTGACGGGAAAAGCCCGAAGTTCCCTGTATCGGGATATGGCTAAAGGCCGCGTATCATACCGGACGGAGGCTGATGGTGGTCGTGTCGTAGATACCAGCGAGCTTATCCGGGTGTACGGTGAGTTAAGACTGATTGAGACTCATGATCGGGACGGGTTGAGACTGCCGGATGAGACTGAAAAAACGGTATCAGAGGCGCTGATTGCGGAGATAAAAGCGCTGCGGGAAGAGGTGGCCGGGCTGCGGCAGGAAATGCAGGCCATGAGACTACTGGAACACAAAACGGAGACAGCAGAGACACCGCGCCGGTGGTGGCAATGGGGGAAGCGCTGACGCGCTGCGCTTGTCCAACCGGCGACGGCCACGCAATGAATTGCGCCCCCGTCACCCGTTATCAGCGGACGGAGTGGGGATTCTGGCGCTGGCCGACTACGGCCAGAACCCGGATTTTCTGCGCCGGGTCATTCACATCATAGAGGACATGCTGTCCCATCAGGCTTATCCGGCGAACGTCCTCGCCATAGCGTGAGTCCACTTCGTAGAGACGCGGAAAGTCTGCCAGCTTGTCTGCGGCCGCAAGAACGCGATCGGTGACGTTCCGCGCATCCCACAGAGATGAATTTTCCGCGATGTAGTCAAACAGTGCCGTTACGTCCTCGATGGCTCCCTGCTTCCATTCCACGTCATACGGCATCACGCAGTTCCTGATAGCGACCATGCAGCCGCTGGCGGAGTTGTTCCGTGGTCATGCCCGGGCGTGTATCAGCGCGGGCTGCAGTCACTTTGGCGCGAACCTGATCTTCATACTCGGCCTGTGCCAGTTCTTCGTTAGCCAGGCGCTGCAACAGTGCTGCCTTGTCCGGGCCACCTTCCGGCAGTATGCGGGGCAGACTTTCGGCCAGTTCCCGCAAGAAGTTGGCGTTTTCGTAGTGTGTGGTATTGCTCATTACAGAGCCTCCGGGGTTGATGCGTCGACATGAAGGAGTTTAGCAGGGACACTCCCTGAAAAATATGCTGAATCCGGTACGCGAAGCGTTACTTCCTTGTACTGGCTGTTCTCTGTTATTCGTGCTGTCTTGCAGGCTTACTGCGGGTTGCTGTCTTTTTTTTCTCGCTGCCTGAGTCCCTCAGCAAAACCGACCATCCAGCCTAATGGATCATGCTGCGCAGCCCCTGACAACAGCGCGTCAGATTCCAGTCCGGCTTGTCGTCCTGCCTCTCTGACATCTTCTCGTACCCATACCGCAATTTGCTTATAACCCGCCTCGCGCATACGTGCTTTATAGGCTGCCTGGCCGCGTGCATTCTTGATCAGATACTTGCGGTTGCTAGTGATATCGCGTGTCTTGTTGTTTGAACCGGTCATTAATTCCTCAGGCATTACAGAGTTGTCGTACACACAGAAAACATTACTAGTAATTATGATTGTTGTGAGTATTCCAGGGAGAAAATGAGAGATTTCCCGCGCAAAAGGGCGCTTTTTGGCGGTTTCAGGTGGTAAACGCACTGAAACGGGCCGCCATGCAGTCCGGTGCATAGCCATTCATGCCATCAGAATTCATCAGGCAAGTTTTGCGGGGTTTTCGCCGGGTAAGCTGTGGTTTTCACCGGCTTCGCGCTGAAATCGCCCTGAGCGCGTTTTAGCGGTGCGTACAATGAAGCCTTTATGTTAAATAGGGGCTTTTGTTGTCCGGAAAAGGCTGAGCAAAAATACGATAAACAGTGTCATACCGGTAACCAGCATGACATAGCCGGCTGTTGGGTTATAAGTCAGACAGAAGGCTGTGCAGGCACTGGGGGCGTGTATGCGAAAAAGCCCGGCAAAACACAGACTGGCCGAGAGTCCGTAAAATAACGATCCTGCGATAACGGTCAGCATAATTCTAAACATTGTCCCTTTGTCCCTTTGACCCTAATCATCCTCATCTTTTTTCTAATATGCCCCTTAAAATCAGGATGTTGATTGTTTTGTATGCAAGAAATGGACTAAAGAAATTTGTTTGTGATCCCATTCTCGTTTCTGCATATGAACAAAAAAGCCCCGCACATGGGCGGGGCTGAATGCTGCGAGTCTGCGACGGTGACTTATCCCGGAAGCGTCCAGTCAGGTCGTTCAAAATGGCAGGTATAGCCGTCGGGATTATGCTGCAGGTAATCCTGATGCTCTGGCTCTGCAGACCAGAACTCACCGGCCTGCTCTACTTCTGTCACCACGACTCCGGGCCAGACTCCTGAATCATCTATTTCACGGATAAGCTGGTTTGCCTGCTGCTTTTGCTCCTCTGTGGTGAAAAAGATGGCTGAGCGGTAGCTTGAGCCGACGTCATTACCCTGACGAAGTATTGTTGTAGGGTTGTGAATACTAAAGAAATATTCCAGTAGTTTTCGGTAGCTCAGTTTATCCGGGGAATACACCACCTTCACCGCCTCCGCATGTCCTGGGTGGTGCTGGTATGTCGGGTTATCATTACGTCCGCCGGTATAGCCCACTTCGGTGCTGACCACGCCATTGAGTTTGCGGATCAGCTCCTGGACACCCCAGAAACAACCACCGGCAAGGATTGCCACATCAGTTTTCATGCTTATCTCCTTTCTCAAACAGGGGAAGAAATTCACCGTATCCTTCTGTTTCCAGAGCGCCTTTCGGGATAAAACGCAGTGAAGCCGAGTTAATGCAGTAACGTAATCCACCGGTATCCTGTGGCCCGTCAGGGAAGACGTGTCCCAGATGGCTGTCACCGTGACGGGAACGCACTTCAGTACGCACCATGCCATGACTGAGGTCGCTCAGGTTGTGGACGTTGTTTTCCACTGGTTTGCTGAATGCCGGCCAGCCACAGCCCGAATCAAATTTGTCCTTCGACGAGAACAGTGGCTCACCGGAGACGATATCCACGTACAGTCCGTCCTCAAAGTGGTCGTCATATTCTCCGGTAAACGGGCGCTCAGTGGCGCTTTTCTGGGTGACGCTGAACTGCAGTTCCGTCAGTGCCTGAATGGTCTGTGGGTCTTTTTTATACGGTTTGTTCATATCGCTCTCCTGACAAATCTCACTCACCGGGACGGGTCCTGCTCATGAATAAGATCCAGATAGTGTTTTTCAAAGTCCGGGTTGGCGGGGAGCGACTTATTTTCCAGGTAGCGCTCTAAAAAGTAGCGGGGAGTGATCCCCGCCCGAAAGGCGGCTTCCATGCCTCTCACCATGAACCCGGGAGTGGTGTCATATTTGCTGGCCAGAAATATCAGGCTGCTGCGTAATTCAGGGTCACCCCATGGCTGACAATGCGTCAGACGAGCGGGGTTTGTGCACGGCGCTGAGTTGCTTCGCCCTCCGGTTAATCAGTGTCCGTCGCAGGTCATGACGCAACAGCACCAGTCCAGCCCCAATCAGAAGAACATCCTTGATAATGAAGCTGTCAATGCGACCCAGCTGCGGCAGAAGGCTCAGGGTGACGATGCCGGTGCCTGCCACCATCAGGGCGCCTGCTGCACCCACTGCCGGCCGGAAAAATCCGGCAATCAGGGCCAGAAGGGTGATATTTTCCACCACGCCGAGTGCGTAGCTGAGCCCCTGAACGCCGAGAGCCGGATACAGCGCACCGAGCCAGGTGCCTGGCAGCAGGTGGTGAAGGGCATTGGCCTCGAAGGCAAACCATTTGTAGGTGCCAAACAGGGCGAAGATGAAAATCACTGACAGCCGCAGAACCATAATGTCCAGGCCTGACGTTTTACGAAGTAACCGGCGCAGTTGTGTCTCGACGTTATTTTTCATGGTGTGTGTCCTTTTATTTTCGTTTTGTGTTTATGCAAACAGCGTGGCGCGGGCATGAACGAAACGGGCCTGCTCAAGCTCAGAAATCAGATAAGCGGCAGCGCCATGTTCAAGGGCTTCGCGGATAACCTCCCGCTCCAGCTCATCCACGGAAGACACCCAGCCAACAGAGAGTGTACGGACCGGTACCAGAGCTGCTTTTTCTTCCTCAGTAAGATCGGATTTGATGATGACCGGTCCATGGGCTTTACGGGTGAAGACAGCGATAACGTCGTTGATAAGTGCTTTCATGATGATGCCCCCTGCATGTCTGTTTTATTGTGTTGTCGTGTTGTTAATATTTATTCTACCTACCAGTAGATAGATTGGCAAGGGGTAACTGGAAATTAAACGCAAGGAAAGTCTTAATGTCTTCTGAGGCCCCCGGAATACAGGCGTTGTCAGCGGTGATTTTTTTGAGTGCTGGCTGCCCCGGTTAAACCGGGGCAGCCACAGGCGTGGCTTTACGGGCGGGAGAGTAGCTGAATAAGCGCGCTCATGGTGCGGGAACAGGCATCATGAGGAGGGATCCGATTGAGCATCAGGGCCCCTTTAATGGCGCTGCCGATGATAATGGCCACGTCAGCCGGCTCAGCAGTAAAAGCCAGTTCACCGCTTTCACGACCCGAAACCAGCACACTGGTCAGGATGCGCAGGTCGGTTTGTGCCAGTCGTGAGGTGGCTTTCTGAAGAGGTTCTTCAAACAGGGCGCTGTCGGACAGCATGGCGTGAATGCCACACATCTGGCCGCTGTCGGCGCATTTGAGAAATGCGTCCATATAACCCTGCAGACGGGCTTTACCCGGTGGCAGCTGTAACAGGGCAGCTTCCAGTTTCAGCAGGCTGGCCTCCTTGTATTCACAATAGGCAAGCCCGAGGTCGGTTTTGGTCTGAAAATGGTAATGGATACTGGCCTTCCGTATTCCCAGACCGTCAGCGAGATCAGCATAGCTGAAGCCCTGGTAGCCGTTCTGCTGGATAAGGGTATCAGTCAGTTCAATCAGACTGTCATGGGTGGACATAATGTTCTCCTGGCACCTGCGGGTGCCTGTTATTCAGACACAACTGCGCCCGGAAACCAGAAGGGTTCCGGGCGCAGTTGCGAGGGTAACGGGTATTCAACGATACAGGACAGCGGTACCGGAAAGTTTATTCATACCGGTGGCACTGGTGATGCGGTAGTGTGTGGCCCCGGCATCAGCGGCTTTCATATCCAGTGAGGCCACCAGGTCATCCAGGGTGGTGAAGCCACCGGAAGAGACCACCCCAATTTTTTGCAGCGATGCTGCTTCGCTGCGGGAAACCATTTGCGGGCTGGCGGCATAGCTCAGTGCGCTGGCGGACAGGGCGATGATGGCAAGGGTGGTTTTGATGATGTTTTTCATGATGACGCTCCTGATGTTCTGTTGTGTGTTTTTGTTTGTGTGTCGTGTTGTTAAAATCAAATCTACCAACCAGTAGATAGGTTGGCAAGTGTTAATTGGGGTCCGCTTGGAAAACGGAATCTATGGTCACTCCCGTTTTTGCAACACCGATTTTGACGATAAGTTGGCTTGCTTGAATCTATCCGGCGTCTGAATGGGATTTTATTCCCGCGCCTCGATGAGTTCCGCGCCTGATGAACCTCCAGAAAATATACGGCTTCAGCGAGCCTTTCCGTTTTACAGGTTCCTCAACAGGCCGGTGGGCCGTTTGTATCATCAATATCAGTATTCGCAAAACCAGATGAATGATTGTTTAAACTGGTGTATTTCTGCCTTTATGCTTCGTAAGTTTGCTGTCGCGCCGTCAGTGCCCAGGCTATTCTGGCCAGCTTGTTTGCCAGAGCACAGGTGACGACAAAGTTGCTTTTCCGACACAACAACTCCCTGACCCAGTCGACCAACTTGCCAGACTGGTGTTCCAGTTTTTGTATGAATACCCTGGCACACTGAACCAACAAAGTTCGGATCTTTTTGTTGCCCCGCTTGCTAATCCCTA
>NZ_JBLVYK010000037.1:0-5130 GCF_048284255.1 Enterobacter cloacae complex sp.6700776
TTTGAACTTTTGCTTTGCCACGGAACGGTCTGCGTTGTCGGGAAGATGCGTGATCTGATCCTTCAACTCAGCAAAAGTTCGATTTATTCAACAAAGCCGATAGACTTTCCTCCGACTGAAACAACAGGATGATTGAGCCCATGCTTCGATACGAGTTAACGCCGAACAATGCAGGTTTTATACTGTGGGGAGATTCAGAAGCCCTGAATGAATTACATGAACTCATTCATTACATCGTGGATGAAAGCCCACTGATTAAAGTTAAAGACGGATTTATGTTATCCCTTGCCTATGATATTCGTAAAGCACGGGAAGGTAATCGTCGTGTTGAGCAACATCAGTATGATCAACATGATACATATAAGCTTTATGGTGTTGAGCTTTTATGGCCTCTGGTCCTGGTACAGTCCTCAATACTCAGAAACTCAATGGGTTATATTCAGACAGACAAAAACCAGCTGTCTGTCATGTATGCCTTTGAATACCTGATAGAATCAGCATTAACAGAGTCTGAGAGAACAACGTCGAATGATATTATGCTAACAGTAAAATATGCATCAGACTCTGATTTTAATTTCATTGAGGATAATATTGACAGCAGGTGCTGCTATTTTATCAGCCTATCTCCGGAGCAAAGAAAAAAGCAGTTAATCAGTATTGTTCGTTCTTTTCATTCATTATGGGGTAAGTATGCCCGTGAAAAGCAGGACATAAAGATGCTGAACGAAATGAATAATACATCATGGGTCTGGCCGGACAATATCAACTGGTGAGCAACCACTGTCCGGCCAGTGAGTACCATCAGCGGGCTCTTTTACCAAAAATGTCCTCTGAACGTGACTGAAGCTGTTTGAGTGCTTCGAGCATGTCATCATTATCCAGTGAGCGCTGGGATTTCTTCCCTTCCTGCTTTGGCCGTCGTCGGGAAGGGCCATCTCCAGCGGGAATTGACTGAGAGCGCGTGTTATCCCGCTTGCTCTGCACCAGACTGATAAACTCCAGGGTTCGGCCAAGACGCTTGTTATCGACAATCGCGCCCTGGTCGATTTCTGACAGTCGGTCGTAGGTAGAGTAGGGAAGTAGCGTACCGTTCAGGCGCAGCTCTTTTCTGCCATCAGGATAGTGATACACATCGATATATTTACCTATTGCACGGCGACTCAGTTCGCTGTCTTCAATCAGGTACAACATTTTATCATATTGTATCGTCAACGATTTTGAGACTTTACGTTTTTCACGAACAGTGAAAATAAGCCCCAGGTCCTCATCATGTTCTACAGCACGGTGTACGTCAAAATCATGTCGCGGTACTTTGCCAAAACGGCGGTTATAGTCAGCCATATAGGCCTCAGCGAAGTCATTTGCAGCCTCCATTGAACAAATGCCCTGTAACCGCAGCTCTTTGACCAGACGATCCTGTAAAGTGAGGTGAGCTCGTTCTACACGCCCTTTGGCGGGACTGGTTTCTGCACAGATAGTCTGGATGTTCAGTTCATGCATGGCTCGCCCAAACTGAGTATGCCCGTCTCCGCCTGTGGCGTGTTTATTGTTAACACGAAAAACACCGGCTTTATCGCTGTACAGTGCCAGCGGTTTACCATGCTTATCGATATAGCGCCGCGTGGCTTCGAAGTAAGAAAACGTGGACTCCGATTTAACAAACAACAGTTCCATCAGTTTGCTGGTTGCATCATCAACATAGACCAGCGCGGTGCAGGCCGGGCCACGGCCTTCAAACCAGTCGTGATCACAGCCATCTATTTGTATCAGCTCACCAGTACACGGACGCCGGTACCGTGGTTGAGGGATCCTTGCGGCACGTTGTTTACGGGGAACCCATAAGCCAGCCCGCACCATGATGCGCCGGACAGTTTCTTTGCCAAGAAACAGTCCGTGGAGTTCTTCGAGCTTTTCACGCGCCAGAGTCGGACCGAAATCAGCATAACGCGTCTTGATCAGTTCCAGAGCCTGATCTGCGAGCCCGGGTGGCAACTGGCGGTTACCACGCATGCCACATCGTCTGCTGGCCATACCAAGCGGTCCGCCTTCACGGTAACGGGCAAGAAGTCTGCGGCATTGCCTGTCGCTGATACCGAGGTGCTCGGCCGCACGGCGCGTTGTGATGCGACGTTCAATGACGTCCTGTATAATCTTGATCCGGTTGATCTCTTTCAAAGTAAACACTCCTGAGCTTTCTGCGCTCATGATATGCCTCCCGGTAGTTTAAACGGACCAGTGAAGCTTACCATAGCGCGGACATCTGAATTGAGCCACAGGCGGACATTACTATTGAGCCATTACAACTTAAGTGCGCATAATCAGGATTATGTAAGATCAGCGTTAAGTAGTCGATTTATTTGAAAGTGACGTCGTCTTTAAGTTAAAATCACCTATAATCAATACCTACTGGAGCAGCTCATGGCTGACACCTACCTCCCCCCGGGCTTTAAAAAATGCAAATCATGTCAGCAAGTTAAACCCTTTGAACAGTTTGGAAAAGAGCTCAAGGGCAAGTTTGGCCTCAAGAGTAAATGCCGAGCGTGTATTAGCGAGAAAAACAAAACGTACGCAGCAGGCCCAGGGGCCGAAGTAAAGACGCAAAATAATAGGACCTACCAGGCAGAAAACAAGACTGAGCTCGCGGAGAAAATGCGCGTTAAGCGTGCGAAAGAAAAATTTGGTGATCGCTATAATTCCTACCTCGCTTCTTTAGAGTCCATGAAAAAACTCAAATAATGTAATCGCCAACGGAGGAATAATGAATGTACATCTGAAATATGATACGATAAAGCACTATCACTTTGATTGGCTAACGCCTGCTGGCGACTATCCTAATTCAGCGGTTATGCTCGTAGGTTTCCGTGATGGGCGCTGGATTATTGTTCAAGAGTTCGGAAATGATTATAGCTGCTTCGAGGGCGTTCTGAAGAATGGTGATGATCTTAATACGGAGCCTAAATTCTATTCCGACTTAGAAAGCGTAGCGGTTGCTGCTTTTGGCATGATGAAGCAGATATATCCCCAGTACCAAGATAGCACGTTAGAAGAATTCCTCGCTGGATAAAATATTCTAGAAACCAAACTCGCCTTATTCGAAGGAAACTGACTATGTATAGAAAGGTTTTAGCTCTTTCAGCCTTACTGATTTCTGCTTGTTCCACCGATAATCCTCATAAACAAAGTATGCACCACAATGATTTTGAGCTTTCGGACTCAGCTGTAAAAATTCAAATCAAGTCTGGAAATAAGACAATCTCCGGCTCAGGTACTTGGATCGATGAACAACATATTCTTACAGCTTCACATTTATGGCTTGATGCAAGCAAGGATTATAGTCTAAGTATAATAACAAGGAATGGGAGCCAACCAGCAACAGTTATCAATATTGATGATCCTAAGAACCGGGACCTCGCTCTTTTAAAAGTAGAAAAAAATACTATTGTCAAAGCCCCACCTAATTGGAAGCTTCCAGTATGTGATAATGTTCTAGCTCCAGGTGAGTCTGTTTGGGTTCTATCGGGAATGTATAATACGCTTTCAAATACGTATGCTTCCCCCGACTCAACCTACTATTATAAAGGAATAGTTGGTTCTGATGGTTTGACTGCTTTTTATCAAAATGGAGTTAGTGGAAGCGCTGTGTTAAACCAATCTAAGAGTTGCTTATATGGTGTTGTGAGTCAACAAGACATTAAAAAGATCAATGTCTATCAGATATATATTACGAAGATTACTACAAATGAAATTATACGCGGATTCATAGGTTATAAAAATAATTAAATGAGCGTAATCTTACAACAGGCAATTCCGACGTTATCTGCGTTGGTCTACCTATCTGAACCTTTAAAAGGAACGTCTATCATGTATAAACTTTTACCCGCAATACTAGTCTTTCTTTCGGTGTTCCTTGGACTAATCGCTCTACTCAGTGCTATCAAAAATGGTTCTGATGAATTGGCGGTATTCCTCATTACACTTTCGGCGTGGTTCGCTGCTTTAAGTAAGTTTTATTCACTTAAACTGTATAAAAATAGTTAGCCTGTGAATCCAAATACAGTTGACAAGTATCCAGCACTGCCCCCGTGATTTATTCAGGTTAGAAGCATTCCCGGAGTGCAGGCTGGGATTAGAAAAGTTACTTTTCTTACGATGTACCAACCAATAGGGCACGACTTATCGTAATGCCTAATTACATATTACCTGTTTAAGTCGATCTAATAATTTCATTGGAGCAGACATGTCCCCGGAATTGGTATCAGGCATTGCACGAGTGGCGCATGAAAAGCTACTTTCAGTTTTGACGGAGTGCGGCACAAAGAAGACGAAAGGCACATGCCTTTTTGCAAGCTATCTTGTATGTTATTTAGCAAAAACTAAAGGTCTAGATGCTGTTGTTCGTGGGGGTAACGGTGCAGATGATGGCGGTATATTTACAGAGAGTGGTGGCTTTGGCCATTATTGGTGTGAATTGAACTTCGAAGAAGTGCAATATTATATTGACATCACTTCCGAGCAGTTTGGGTTTCATCCATACATAGTGAAACGCGTCAACGATATAACAGGATGGCCACGATATATTCCTGGTGATCAGGAAACGGTCGATAGTCATTTAGAACAATTATTACGCGACGGCTATACAGAATAGGCTGCGTATACACTATCGCAGCCTTTCAGGCTCTTAACCCTTGTGACCAGTTAACGGAACCACTCAGGATGACGCTGCCGATCAACGTTGATAACCTGCGAATTAAATTCAACGACATCCGCTGGAGTAAGCATTAATTCATCAGGATTTACAATAAATGGTCTTAAAACCACTTCGCCACCGTCTTCTTTTGCACCGTAGATATTAATAAGAAAGTGCAGTCGTTGATTTCCGTCAGCATTGCGTTGCCATTCTCTAAAAGTCAAAGTCTGTTTAATATAGTTTGTTAAAAGAAATGCGAATTCAGATTCTTCCGTTTGTGAGATACCGTTTTTGTTAGACATTTTTTTTAGTATCTTTCCGAGCATGGATACACAGGCATCTAGGGAAGGTGCGAATAAGCAGGTCATTTCTTCCCAAGCTGACTCGCTGATTAAAATTTCGCGGATCTGGGCCGATTTTTTTCCCGCAAACACATCGAATCA
>NZ_JBLVYK010000038.1:0-2883 GCF_048284255.1 Enterobacter cloacae complex sp.6700776
GTCTTCAACGTTCCTTCAGGAGACTTAAAGTCTCAGGGAGAACTCATCTCGGGGCAAGTTTCGTGCTTAGATGCTTTCAGCACTTATCTCTTCCGCATTTAGCTACCGGGCAGTGCCATTGGCATGACAACCCGAACACCAGTGATGCGTCCACTCCGGTCCTCTCGTACTAGGAGCAGCCCCCCTCAATTCTCCAGCGCCCACGGCAGATAGGGACCGAACTGTCTCACGACGTTCTAAACCCAGCTCGCGTACCACTTTAAATGGCGAACAGCCATACCCTTGGGACCTACTTCAGCCCCAGGATGTGATGAGCCGACATCGAGGTGCCAAACACCGCCGTCGATATGAACTCTTGGGCGGTATCAGCCTGTTATCCCCGGAGTACCTTTTATCCGTTGAGCGATGGCCCTTCCATTCAGAACCACCGGATCACTATGACCTGCTTTCGCACCTGCTCGCGCCGTCACGCTCGCAGTCAAGCTGGCTTATGCCATTGCACTAACCTCCTGATGTCCGACCAGGATTAGCCAACCTTCGTGCTCCTCCGTTACTCTTTGGGAGGAGACCGCCCCAGTCAAACTACCCACCAGACACTGTCCGCAACCCGGATTACGGGTCTACGTTAGAACACCAGCCATTAAAGGGTGGTATTTCAAGGTTGGCTCCACGCAGACTGGCGTCCACGCTTCAAAGCCTCCCACCTATCCTACACATCAAGGACCAGTGTTCAGTGTCAAGCTATAGTAAAGGTTCACGGGGTCTTTCCGTCTTGCCGCGGGTACACTGCATCTTCACAGCGAGTTCAATTTCACTGAGTCTCGGGTGGAGACAGCCTGGCCATCATTACGCCATTCGTGCAGGTCGGAACTTACCCGACAAGGAATTTCGCTACCTTAGGACCGTTATAGTTACGGCCGCCGTTTACCGGGGCTTCGATCAAGAGCTTCGCGTTGCCGCTAACCCCATCAATTAACCTTCCGGCACCGGGCAGGCGTCACACCGTATACGTCCACTTTCGTGTTTGCACAGTGCTGTGTTTTTAATAAACAGTTGCAGCCAGCTGGTATCTTCGACTGATTTCAGCTCCGTCCGCAGGGACTTCACCTACATATCAGCGTGCCTTCTCCCGAAGTTACGGCACCATTTTGCCTAGTTCCTTCACCCGAGTTCTCTCAAGCGCCTTGGTATTCTCTACCTGACCACCTGTGTCGGTTTGGGGTACGATTTCGTGTTACCTGATGCTTAGAGGCTTTTCCTGGAAGCAGGGCATTTATCACTTCAGCACCGTAGTGCCTCGTCATCACACCTCAGCGTTAATAAGGTACCGGATTTACCTGGAACCTCCGCCTACATGCTTAAACCGGGACAACCGTCGCCCGGCTGACATAGCCTTCTCCGTCCCCCCTTCGCAGTAACACCAAGTACAGGAATATTAACCTGTTTCCCATCGACTACGCCTTTCGGCCTCGCCTTAGGGGTCGACTCACCCTGCCCCGATTAACGTTGGACAGGAACCCTTGGTCTTCCGGCGAGCGGGCTTTTCACCCGCTTTATCGTTACTTATGTCAGCATTCGCACTTCTGATACCTCCAGCATGCCTCACAGCACACCTTCAACGGCTTACAGAACGCTCCCCTACCCAACAACGCATAAGCGTCGCTGCCGCAGCTTCGGTGCATGGTTTAGCCCCGTTACATCTTCCGCGCAGGCCGACTCGACCAGTGAGCTATTACGCTTTCTTTAAATGATGGCTGCTTCTAAGCCAACATCCTGGCTGTCTGTGCCTTCCCACATCGTTTCCCACTTAACCATGACTTTGGGACCTTAGCTGGCGGTCTGGGTTGTTTCCCTCTTCACGACGGACGTTAGCACCCGCCGTGTGTCTCCCGTGATAACATTCTTCGGTATTCGTAGTTTGCATCGGGTTGGTAAGCCGGGATGGCCCCCTAGCCGAAACAGTGCTCTACCCCCGAAGATGAGTTCACGAGGCGCTACCTAAATAGCTTTCGGGGAGAACCAGCTATCTCCCGGTTTGATTGGCCTTTCACCCCCAGCCACAGGTCATCCGCTAATTTTTCAACATTAGTCGGTTCGGTCCTCCAGTTAGTGTTACCCAACCTTCAACCTGCCCATGGCTAGATCACCGGGTTTCGGGTCTATACCCTGCAACTTAACGCCCAGTTAAGACTCGGTTTCCCTTCGGCTCCCCTATACGGTTAACCTTGCTACAGAATATAAGTCGCTGACCCATTATACAAAAGGTACGCAGTCACCCCATAAAGAGGCTCCCACTGCTTGTACGTACACGGTTTCAGGTTCTTTTTCACTCCCCTCGCCGGGGTTCTTTTCGCCTTTCCCTCACGGTACTGGTTCACTATCGGTCAGTCAGGAGTATTTAGCCTTGGAGGATGGTCCCCCCATATTCAGACAGGATACCACGTGTCCCGCCCTACTCTTCGAGTTCACAGCAAGTGTGCTTTCGTGTACGGGACTATCACCCTGTACCGTCGGACTTTCCAGACCGTTCCACTAACACACAAGCTGATTCAGACTCCGGGCTGCTCCCCGTTCGCTCGCCGCTACTGGGGGAATCTCGGTTGATTTCTTTTCCTCGGGGTACTTAGATGTTTCAGTTCCCCCGGTTCGCCTCGTTAACCTATGTATTCAGTTAACGATAGTGCAACGAATTGCACTGGGTTTCCCCATTCGGACATCGCCGGGTCAAAGGTTCATATCACCTCGCCGGCGCTTTTCGCAGATTAGCACGTCCTTCATCGCCTCTGACTGCCAGGGCATCCACCGTGTACGCTTAGTCGCTTAACCTCACAACCCGAAGATGTTTCACTTCTGATTGCGAAAATTTGAGAGACTCGAACACAC
>NZ_JBLVYK010000039.1:0-4032 GCF_048284255.1 Enterobacter cloacae complex sp.6700776
GCCATAGGCTACCCCCTTACTTTTTTTATCTTTTGAATTTTGGGTTTTAGCCCCGCAGGGCCCACACACTCGGAACGAGTGTATAAGTGGGCATTACTAATATTATTTTTTCGATTGCATCTCAAAATAATAAAGTAATAAACCCAGGCTTCGCCCAATATTAAATATTATTTATTTTATTCTAAAATATATTTGACTAAAGTAAATAATGGAGGTAATAAATAACAAAATAAATAATTAGGAGGGTATTATGAATAAACTTATAACAGAGGCAGAAGGTGCAAGAATCGAAAGTGTTTTTAAATACATATTAGAGGCATCTGAAAGCATATTAATAGAGCATGGGCATGTTATTACGGGGCAAATAATAAAAAACAAAAAGTTCTTTGCTGATAACGGGCATAAAGATTTTGAAAGGTTAGAGTATTACCTTAGCTCGGCAATTAGTTCTCTTGTCGAGGATAAGGTAACAGAAGGCATTAAAGACATTAACACGGATGAGAACCTTGTTTTTAAAAAAATAAATGAATTGAGTGATAAGGAAAAATTAATTTTAGCAGAGTGCATTATTAAACATTTTGAATATTCAAATATTAGAGGAATGCAAAAAGCATTTAATATTTTTGGGGGGTAATGAATGAGTAAATCGACAGCACAGCAGATCGCAGATTTGCAAAATAAACTACAAGCATTAAGAACAAAAAAAGCAAGACAGGACAGAAGGGAAGAAACAAGACAAAAAATAATCCTGGGTGCAGAAGTGGCTAAGGTTTTAGGTAAAAAACCAGAGGAAATTAACAAGGCTTTAATTCTTGGATTGTTAAGTAAAATAAATGAACTTGACGAAGAAGAAAAACAAGAATTCACACGATTAGGATTAAATATTTTAGAAGAGTGGAAGAATGAAAATCGTAAACCGTGAACAATAAAAAACCAGCCGATCTTGGCTGGTTTTTCATTGTGAAGGGTTGCCAGCCGTAGGCTGGAGGTTTTAAGGTTGCCAGAGGGCCTCTGGTGGCTGGGTGGGTTTGTTGATTTGTTGGTACCAGAGTGTCCCTCACCTATCCAGACACAAGCCCGGATACGGGGAAAGGGGAAAAAATCCCCCCAGGGGTGGAGGGTTTGGTTAGGTTAGGGGGAAAAACTGCTTAGAAGTCGTTACAGGCTGTTTTGAGGCATATCTAAGGCAACATAACGGCGATACAGGGCAACGGCTCCGTGATACGAACAGCCCATTTTGTCGGCTACCTGTTGCCATTTCAGCCCCTGGCTTCGTAGTTCGTAAGCCTGGCGACGGCGATCCATTGCTGTTTGTTCATAATCTTCACGAGGTTGTGAAAAATATTTTCTTACTGTTCTTTCACAACGACCCGTCATTTCCATTATTTCTTTTGCTTTTATTTTTTTACCATTAATGATCATAAAACCCCCTTGCTCATTAATATGTCTAACATTTCATTTTTAACATTGGTTTTTTTAGTTTTTCCTTTGTTTTTTAAACCTCTATTTGATTGTATTAATGAAAATGTATGGCTATCAAAATTTTTCCAGGTCCAACGGGCTATGCTTCTTGCTGTTGCTTTTAACTCTTTGTATTGTAACGGATTTAGTGGATTGCAAAAAGTATTTAAACCCTGCGCTTTTAATAGTAGTTCGTTTTCGAATTTCTCGAAAGTAGATATTTTTTTGAAATTTAAAACCGTTCTGTAAGCATATTGTCGTAAGTCTTCAAACAAATTAACATTGCGACCTAGACCATAAGCCTCGCTTTTTTTCTCTTGTATTTTAGGCTTTTCTAAGTCCACAAAATCAGCTAAATAATCCAGGTCGTAAAGGTCAGCACCTGACCAGAACGGCGACCAGTGATCATTGAGTGGGTTTTTTGTAATCAATCCAGCAAACCCCAGATCTGCTTTGAGTTTTTTAGCCATAGCCATTTCAACGGCAGCGGCATACTTCAACGGCTTCAACCTTGCTTGTTGTGTCTTGCAAACACCGGCTTTCAGCATATAGCCGTAGTGGCAACGACCTGTCTTTGGTGTTTTTGTAATAAAGTGAGGTACAGGTAAGCCTGCTTTCTCAAATGTATAGAATGAATTTTTCTTATCTAAATCAAAGAGTAGGCAAGTTTGAATGGCTGGCTGATTTGCCTGTAAATACAGCATTTCTAAGGCTTTTGCTTTGTTCCTTATGCTCAACCCCTGATCGAGGTTATTTGTACAATAAGGCTTGTTAGGCATTTGATTTTTAAAAAAATCGATGTTATGTTCTTCTTGTATTATCATTTTTATTCAGTCCTTTTTTATCTGGCCCTGCTCCTCTGTTCTGTCGCCAAAACAATCACAGAGGGGTGGGGTTTTTATTTTTATAGGTTTTTCAATCCTGTACCAGTTCTAACCGATCTGAAAAATTTGTCAAGTGTGCGCCTTAACCATATCAGATAACAGCCCAACGGAGTTGGGGCAGTTCTTTACATACGGCAGCAAAGCATTACTATCAGATCTATGGTGCGAAGCATTACCGAAGATAGAAAAACAATAAAAAAAGAAAAAAGAGTATTGTTCGAAGAAAAATTGGCGATTCGATTTTTTTTGGTGAATATATGAAAAAAAAGAAAGTGCAGAAAAAACGGAAAAGAAATAAGCATAGTAAATTTTTTAAAATGCTTATGAAGTCAGTTAATGAAGCTGTGAAAATTCACAAAGGTGAGTTAGAGCCAGCCAGAGTAACAATTTTGAAAATGTAGTATAGTATATTGTAGTATATAGCAATATATACTATCGCTTTAATTTCCTTGTATTGGTATTTTGCTGAATTGGCTTAGAACTATTTTTTAATTTCTGATCCTCTTCTTTAAGCCTCAACCTTTCGGATTCTTCTTTTTCTTTTTTCTCACGAACCTGTTTTTTAATTTTATTATTGTTTTTCTGATCCCAATTTTCAGCCTCTTTTTTCAATATGTGATTTCCTAACTCGTCAATTTCATAACTACTGACAAATTTTTCAGGAGTTTCTTTTTTGGGTTTAGGCTTGAAAAAGTCAGCGATTTTCGAATTTAATTTATTTTTGGCAGTTTCGAATATAGATTTTATTTTTTGAGCTATTTGTGATTTTTCTATTTTCATATATTGCTCAGGCTCAATTGGTTTAGTCATTTGGTGATATGTTAACGAAGCCTTTTTATATAAAATCTTCCTTTCTTCTTGCTCCAATTTTCTTAATTTCTGCCCAGCTTTCCAATTATGCCTGTGAATGCGGGTCATTGGCGTTCTGTCCAGACGGATAGATTTAGCAATCCAGGCAGCTTTTGCCTGTGGAGTTTTTGCAACTTTTGCTTTTCTTTCAGCTTCTTCTTTTTGTTCTTCCAGGGTTCTGCAATCAATACGGGATTTATGACCATATTTTTTTAATGCCTCATTTGTAATAACTTCCCAATTTTGCCTCCAGGCTTCTAAACATTTCTTATCGTTCCATTCTCTGTTTTTTGTTAAAAACCCCTCTGGTCCTACATTTTTCATTGTTAACATTACATGGGCATGGGGATTTTTACTATTTAGATCGTGGAATGCAATATCGGCAATCATTCCCTCATCTACAAAATTATCCTGACAGTATTTTATTAAAAGGTCTTTTTTTTGTTTGTCGTCCAGCTCCACCGGCAAGGCGACATCGAAGTACCTGGCAGTCTGTCCGTTCTTCTGTCGTTCTGTCCTCTCAACCTCATTCCATAGGGCCTCAGACGACTTCACAAGCCATCCTGGTGCTTGTGGTGGTGCCAGGATTAACGAACCGTCAAAGCCTTCTTTTTTGCTGTAATTCCATACGGCACCCGTTCGGTTATCTGTAAATTTGTTCCTGTTTTGATATGCAGCCAAATAGACGGAAGATTTACCCTCTGACCTTTTGCACAATTTAAAACTTAAATGATATATAGCCATAGGCTACCCCCTTACTTTTTTTATCTTTTGAATTTTGGGTTTTAGCCCCGCAGGGCCCACACACTCGGAACGAGTGTATAAGTGGGCATTACTA